>NZ_JBEXSH010000080.1:0-17873 GCF_040613555.1 Streptomyces sp. NPDC006265 | reverse complement strand
TGGTGCTGGTCTTCAACGTCACCGACTACATGCTGTTGTCGTACATGCCGAGCTACCTGACCGGTCAGCTCCACTACGACGAGACGCACGGCCCGTCGTGATCCGCTTCGAGGATGTCTCCGTGACGTACGACGGGGCTGCCGAACCCACCGTCCGAGGCGTCGACTTCGAGGTCCCGGAGGGCGAACTCGTCCTCCTGGCCGGTCCGTCCGGTGTCGGCAAGTCCACCGTCCTGGGCGCGGTCAGCGGGCTCGTCCCGCACTTCACCGGCGGCACCCTGCGCGGCCGGGTCACGGTCGCCGGCCGCGACACCCGCATCCACAAGCCGCGCGAACTGGCCGACGTGGTGGGCACGGTGGGCCAGGACCCGCTCTCCCACTTCGTCACCGACACCGTCGAGGACGAACTGGCCTACGGCATGGAGTCGCTGGGCCTCGCCCCAGAGGTGATGCGGCGTCGCGTCGAGGAGACGCTCGATCTGCTCGGGCTGGCCGGCCTGCGCGACCGGCCGATCGCCACGCTCTCCGGCGGCCAGCAGCAGCGCGTCGCGATCGGCTCGGTGCTCACCCCGCATCCGAGCGTCCTCGTCCTCGACGAGCCGACCTCCGCGCTGGACCCGGCAGCCGCCGAGGAGGTGCTGGCGGTCCTCCAGCGGCTCGTCCACGACCTCGGCACGACCGTCCTCATGGCCGAACACCGCCTGGAACGCGTCATCCAGTACGCCGACCAGGTCGTCCTGCTTCCGGCCCCGGGCGCACCCCCGGTCCTGGGCGACCCGGCGGAGGTGATGGCCGTGTCCCCGGTGTTCCCGCCGGTGGTGGCCCTGGGCCGTCTGGCGGGCTGGTCCCCGTTGCCCCTGACGGTCCGCGACGCGCGCCGCAGGGCAGTGGATCTCAAGCAACAGCTGGAGTACGTCCCTCAGGTGCGCGGGGAAGTGCGCGCTCAACCAGATTCGGCCCGCACCCGCGAACGCCCCGCACAGCACACCCCAGAAGGCGCCGCCCACATCCAGGCCCTCTCGGTCATCCGCGCCCGCATCCAGGCCCTGCACCACATCGACCTCACCATCGCCCCCGGCGAGACGATCGCCCTCATGGGCCGCAACGGCGCCGGAAAATCCACCCTGCTCAACTCACTCGTGGGCCTGGTCAAGCCGAGCTCCGGAACCGTCCGCGTCGGCGAGGTCACCCCCCACCGCACCGCTCCGAAGGACCTCGTCCGCAAGGTCGGCCTCGTCCCCCAGGAACCTCGCGACCTGCTCTACGCCGACACCGTCGCCGCCGAGTGCGCGGCGGCCGACCAGGACGCCCGCGCGGACCCCGGCACCTGCCGTGCCCTGGTCACCGAGCTGCTGCCCGGCGTCACCGACGACATCCACCCCCGGGACCTCTCGGAAGGGCAGCGGCTCGCGCTCGCCCTGGCCGTCGTGCTGACGGCCCGGCCGCCGCTGCTCCTGCTGGACGAGCCGACCCGGGGCCTGGACTACGCGGCGAAGGCCCGCCTGGTCACGGTGCTGCGCGCGCTGGCCGCCGAGGGGCACGCCATCGTCCTGGCCACGCACGACGTGGAGCTCGCGGCCGAGCTCGCCCACCGGGTGGTGCTGCTGGCCGAGGGTGAGGTGATCGCGGACGGCCCGACGGCCGGCATCGTCGTCTCCTCGCCGTCCTTCGCCCCGCAGGTCACCAAGATCCTGGCGCCCCAGCACTGGCTCACGGTCACCCAGGTCCGCGCGGCACTGGAGGGGACCGACCGATGAGTCTCCAGGCGACCACCCGCCCGCCCACGCAGCGGCAGGCCCGGGCCGTCCGTCTCGGCCCCCGCTCCGTGGCCGCCCTGGCCCTGGTCAGCGCGGTGGGCGTGGCCGGTTTCGGCTGGCCGTTCCTCGCCCCGCCCACCTCGCGGCTCAGCGCGCACGCGCAGGACGCGCCCTGGCTCTTCGCGGGCGTCCTGGTGCTGCTGGTGGCGGTCGTGGGCGCGGCGATCTCGGAGTCCGGTCTCGGCCCGAAGGCGGTCGCGATGCTCGGCGTGCTGGCCGCCACGGGAGCGGCCCTGCGGCCGATCGGCGCCGGTACCGCCGGTATCGAGCCGATGTTCTTCCTGATGGTGCTGAGCGGCCGGGTGCTCGGCCCGGGCTTCGGGTTCGTCCTCGGTTCGGTGACGATGTTCGCGTCCGCGCTGCTCACGGGCGGGGTCGGGCCGTGGCTGCCGTTCCAGATGCTGGCGATGGGCTGGTTCGCGATGGGCGCGGGTCTGCTGCCCGGCCCGGACCGGCTGCGCGGCCGGGCCGAACCGGCGATGCTCGCGGGCTACGGCTTCCTCGCCGCGTTCGCCTACGGCACGGTGATGAACATGGCGGGCTGGCCCTTCATGAGCGCCCTCGCCTCGAACGTGGCCTTCGACCCGCACGCGCCGGTCGCCGCGAACCTGGCCCGTTTCGTCGCGTACTGCCTGGCCACGTCGCTGGGCTGGGACCTGGGCCGGGCCGTCGTCACGGTCGTCCTGACGCTCACCCTCGGCCCGGCGGTGCTCAGGGCACTGCGCCGGGCGACGCGCCGGGCGGCCTTCGAGACGCCGGTCACGTTCGACGCCGCCGAGAAGTGAAGCCGCCCACATGACCCGGGTCACCTACGACGCGGGGCCGTAGGGGACAAGCCCCGGTCACCGCGCCCGACCCGCCCCGCACATGCGGCCATACCTAGTAAAAGGGGTCATTGCGCGCATCCGGCGTGGCTGCTTCCGTGGACGACCGCTGCCCCCGACGAAAGGTCGCCCGCGCCCGCCGCTTCCGGTCTCCGCCGTGTCGCCACCCCGCAGAAGGCCCTCGGCGGGCTCCGACTGGAAGACCAACGCGGCCACCCAGATCGAGTGGGGCCTGGACTACATGAAGGAACGCTACGGCAGCCCTGCGGCGCCTGGAACTTCTGGCAGGCCAACGGCTCCTGCTGAGCCGGCCGCGGAAACCGGCTCCACCCCACAGACCGAAGGCGGCGGCCCCCTGATCCCCGGGGCCGTCGCCTTCGCCATGCCCGGTTTCCCGCCTGGAGGGCTTCAGCCCGTGCTCACCGGGAGTTCCTTCACCCCGTTGATCCAGGCGGACCGCAGCCGGCGCGGATCCCCGACGAGCTTCAGCCCGGGCATGGCGTCGGCGATCGCGTTGAAGATGAGGTTGATCTCCAGCACGGCGAGGGACTTGCCCAGGCAGTAGTGCGGACCGCCGCCGCCGAACCCGAGGTGCGGGTTGGGGTCGCGGGTGACGTCGAAGGTGTCCGGGTCGTCGAAGACCTCGGGGTCGTGATTGGCGGAGGCGTAGAACAGCCCCAGCCGGTCGCCCTCGCGGATGCGCTTGCCGCCGAGTTCGGTGTCCTGGGTGGCCGTGCGCTGGAAGGCGGCGACCGGTGTCGCCCAGCGCACGATCTCCTCCGCCGCCGCCTGTGGGCGGTCGCTCTTGTACAGCTCCCACTGTTCCGGGTGGGTGAGGAAGGCGTGCATGCCGTGGGTGATGGCGTTGCGGGTGGTCTCGTTGCCCGCGACGGCCAGCATCAGCACGAAGAAGCCGAACTCGTCGGAGCTGAGGTTGCCCTCGTCCTCCGCCGCGACGAGCTGCGTGACGATGTCGTGGGCCGGGCACTGCTTGCGGTCGGCGGCCATGTTCATCGCGTAGGCGAGGATCTCCGTGGCGGACTCGGCGCCGACCTCCTCGGTGATGGCGTACTCGGGATCGTCGTACGCGATCATCTTGTTGGACCAGTCGAAGATCTTGTCCCGGTCCTCCTGGGGGACACCCATCAGCTCGGCGATCGCCTGGAGGGGCAGTTCGCAGGCGACCTGGGTGACGAAGTCGAACGGCCCGGTCTGCGCGCGGGCGGACGCGACGATGGAGTGGGCCCGGGCCCGCAGCCGGTCCTCCAGCGCCCGTATCGACCGGGGCGTGAACCCCCGCTGCACGATCTGCCGGACCCGGGTGTGCTCCGGAGGGTCCATGTTCAGCAGGATCAGCCGCTGTGCGTCGATGGCATCGCGTTCGATGTGCTCGTTGAAGCGGATGATCGCCGTGTTGAGGGACGACGAGAACAACTCCGGGTGCGTGGAGACGTACTTGACGTCGGCGTGCCGGGTGACCGCCCAGTAGCCGTCGTCCTGGAAGCCGGCGAGACCGGTGGGCTGCGCCACCCAGCAGACCGGTTCGGCCCGGCGCAGCTCGGCGAACTCCGGCAGGGGGACGCGCTGGTGCAGCAGGTCGGGGTCGGTGAAGTCGAACCCGTCGGGCAGCGCGGGACAGGGCATGGGCGGCTCCCACCACTCGTACCGACTCTGAGGTCTGACGGCCCATCAGCTGTGCGGAGTTGCGGTGACGGTAGTAACGGGTTCTACAAGTAGCAAGAGGCACGGGCACGCCAATTGCCCGCACGACCCTTGCGGCCATCGAGCGGACCTCAGCACACTGCTTGCAGAACTAGAACGCGTACTAGTTCCGCTGAGCCTCCCGGAGAGGACCCGCACCCATGGCTGCCGAACCCGTGATCGTCGAAGCCGTACGCACTCCCATCGGCAAGCGCGGCGGCGCGCTCGCCCATCTGCACCCCGCCTACCTGCTGGGCGAGACCTACCGCGAACTCCTCGGCCGCACCGGCATCCCCGCCGACTGCGTCGAGCAGATCGTCGGCGGCACGGTCACCCACGCCGGCGAGCAGTCCATGAACCCCGCGCGCACGGCCTGGCTGACCATGGGCCTCCCCTACGAGACGGCCGCGACGACCGTCGACGCGCAGTGCGGCTCCTCCCAGCAGGCCTCGCACATGGTGGCCAACATGGTCGCGGCCGGCGTGATCGACGTCGGCATCTCCTGCGGGGTGGAGTCGATGTCGCGGGTGCCGCTGGGCTCGGGCTCGAAGCACGGGCCGGGCAAGCCGTTCCCCGACGAGTGGAACGTGGACCTGCCCAACCAGTTCGAGGCGGCCGAGCGCATCGCCCGGCACCGGGGCCTGACCCGGGAGGACGTCGACGCGCTGGGTCTCGCCTCGCAGGAACGGGCCGCCCACGCCTGGGCGGAGGAGCGCTTCAAACGGGAGACGTTCGCGGTCCAGGTCCCCACGACCGAGGAGGAGCAGCACGCCGGGCAGGGCATGTGGCGCCTGGTCGACAAGGACGAGGGGCTGCGCGACACGACGGCGGAGGCGCTGGCCGCGCTGAAGCCGATCATGCCGACGGCGGTGCACACTGCCGGGAACTCGTCGCAGATCTCCGACGGGGCGTCGGCCGTCATGTGGGCGTCGAAACGGATGACCCGGGCGCTGAAGCTCCGCCCCCGGGCCCGGATCGTGGCCCAGGCCCTGGTGGGATCCGACCCCCACTTCCACCTCGACGGCCCGATCGACGCGACGAACGCCGTCCTGGGCAAGGCCGGGATGTCGTTGAAAGACATCGACCTCGTGGAGATCAACGAGGCGTTCGCGTCCGTGGTGCTGAGCTGGGCGCGGGTCTTCGACCAGGACCTGTCGAAGGTGAACGTCAACGGCGGAGCGATCGCGCTCGGGCACCCGGTGGGAGCGACCGGGGCCCGGCTCATCACGACGGCCCTTCATGAACTGGAGCGCGCGGACAAGGAGTTCGCGCTGATCACGATGTGCGCGGGGGGCGGTTTGGCCACGGGCACGATCATTCAGCGGTTGTAGACGTCCAGTTGACGAAGGTGGTGAACGTGGCGGGATCGAGGGTGAGGATCGGTCCCGCCGGGGTCTTGCTGTCGCGTATCGCGACGGTGGTGTGCGGGGTTTCGGCGACTTCGAGGCACTGACCGCCCTGGTCGCCGCTGTGCGTGGACTTGCGCCAGGCCAGGGCCCCCATCGGCGCGCACTCCACGCAATTGCCGCCCTGGTCGCTGCTGTAGCTGGACTTACGCCACTGGATCCCCGTGGGAAGCGCGTTGCTCTCCATAGCGTTCCTCCATTACACGCCGAATCAGCTCCGCCGAGTCCCTGAGTGAGAGTGCGGCGGCTTGGAGGTGATCGTAACGGAGCGAGCAGTCCTTGACAGTGTCCGGGTTGGCGGTGGGATGCGCGCTGCCGTAACCCTCCGTATAGACAATGGCCGGGTCACCCGCGAAGCGGTAGAGGTCGAATGAGCCTGTCAGCCCCGCGTGCGCTCCAGCAGAGAACGGCAGCACTTGGACGTTGATCCGGGGGGTGCACCCGAACGACAACAGGTGGGCCAGTTGCTCCCGCATGGTCTCAGAGTTACCGATCTCCTGGTACAGAGCGGCTTCGCTGAGGATCGCCCAGAAAACAGGGGATTCGTCCTTCTCGAAGATGCGCTGACGGGCCAGGCGAACGGCAACGCGGTCATCGAGGTCCGTCTGATCAACCAAGCCGAGTACAGCACGGGCGTAGGCCTTGGTCTGGAGCAGACCATGGATCATCTGAGGCTCGAAGGAGTAGATCTCGGCGGCCCGCGCCTGAAGTTCCGCCACCTGCTGGAACCACGCCGGAAGCCGACTGCGCAGCACCAGCTCGACGAGCCGGGAGAACATTCCGTCCGTACCCAGCGCCGCATCCGCCCGTTCGCTGAACTCCGGCGTCGGAACCTTACGGGCCGTCTCGATCTGCCCCACCAGCGAGCCGGTGTAGTTGAGGATTCCCCCGAGTTGCTTGAGCGTCAGTCCCGCCGCCTCCCTGTGGCGGCGTAGCTCATAGCCGTAGTAGTCGAGCGGGGAGGCACCCGGGTCAAGGGCGTTGATGTTGGTCACGCAGAGCCCCTCTCACGCAACTCCGTCCACCAAGGGACGGGTTGTATCCGTTCTGTAGCCGGGCGTAGTCACCGCACGTCAGCCTCGTCTCGTGAACGAATACATTCCCGCCCAGTACGCGATGCGCCTCACCGTCGGCGAACATGCCCCCCGGCACATCCGCCGTATCCCGCTCCTTCCTCGGCGAGTGGGACATGCCCGAGCTGTCCGACGCCGTCGAGCTGGGCGTGACCGAGCTGCTCGCCAACGTCGTACGGCACGTCCCGGACCGCCGCTGCGCGCTGTTGTTGCTGCGGCAGCGCACCGGCGTACGCGTCGAGGTCACGGACGGCAGCGATGAACTGCCGCGCCTGCCCGACGTGTTGGACGAGGAGTCCGAGAACGGCCGGGGGCTGCTCCTGCTGGACGCGGTGGCCGACAAGTGGGGCGTGTCGCTGTGGTCCGGGGGCGGGAAGACCGTGTGGTTCGAATGCGGAGGCGAGTCCGCCGTCCCGGTGTGAACGCCGTGCCGCCTCAGGCTCGCTCGCTAACAGAAGGGAGCGTCCGGCGCGTTGGCCCAGAAGGAAAGGAACGACCAGGTCTGGGCTCCGATACGACCGTCCACGACGATGCCGGCACACTGCTGAAAGGCCCTCGTCGCGGATTGCGTGACGCGGCCGAAGTCCCCGTCCACGTCCAGACCGGCGTCGATCGCCTGGTTCAGGTAGCACTGGGCCTGCTGGACCACCGCCCCGGATGACCCCAGACGGAGGTTCGGTCGGTTGATGGTGAAATCACATATGTCGTCCGGCCCCTGGGCCACAAGGGCTGTTGGGCGATTCAACTTGTCTGCGGCCTGGGCTGGTTTCACCACGGCGGTCGCAGAGGTTCCAGGTGATGCCGCTACAGCCGGTGCTCCCACAAGGGAGATTGGCACAGCCAGCGCCGCTACGGCGATGAGCACACGTCGCATCCCGATCACCTCCACAGAGGGTGCCCCTTTCTCATCGTGCGCGGCCCTCACCCGGGTTGCATCTCGGGGATGGCTGCGCCGGGGAGGGAGCCGGGCGGCGTCGGCCTCGGGATCCTGTCAGCCGTGTACGGGTTTCCGGGTCGGTGTGCGTTCGCGGTCGGCCGCCTCCAGCGCCCGCGCCCGCGGCCCCTGGAGGAAGTACGTCACACCGAACCCCGCCGCCACCGCCACCGCTCCCCCGGCCGCGTCCAGCACCCAGTGGTTCGCCGTCGCGACGATCGCGAGGGCGGTGAGCAGCGGATGCAGCAGGCCCAGTGCCCTCATCCACCACCGTGAGGCCAGCACCGCGATCACGACACCGCACCACAGCGACCAGCCGAAGTGCAGCGACGGCATGGCCGCGTACTGGTTGGTGAGGGCCGTGAGCGTGCCGTAGTCGGGCTGGGAGAAGTCCTGGGTGCCGTGGACGGTGTCGATGAAGCCGAGCGTGGGCATCAGGCGGGGTGGGGCCAGGGGGTAGAGCCAGAAGCCGACCAGGGCGAGCAGGGTGGCGATGCCCAGGGCGGAACGGGCCCAGCGGTAATCGGCCGGGCGGCGCCAGTACAGGACCGCGAGGACGGCCAGCGGGACCACGAAGTGGAACGACGTGTAGTACTGGTCGAAGAAGTCCCGCAGCCAGCCGATCCCGACGACGGTGTGGTTGACCCAGCCCTCGATGTCGAGGTGCAGGACGCGCTCGACGTCGTAGACCTGCATGCCGTTCTCCTCGGCCTCGGCGCGCCCGGCCGAGTTGCTGCCCCCGGTGGCCGCGAGCCGGACCTTGGAGTAGGCGGCGTAGGTGACCCGCAGCAGGAGCAGTTCGAGGAGGAGGTTCGGCCGGGTGAGGACCCGGCGCAGGAACGGCACCAGCGGTACGTGCCGGAAGCGGGCCGGGACGGCGGGCGCGTACACGGTCGGCACCGGCGACCGCCAGAAGGGCGAGGCGCGGGACAGGAACGGCACGGCGGTGGCGGCGGCGAGCGCGGCCAGCAGGACGACGTTGTCGCGCACGGGGTTCAGGGACGCCATGTTCGGCAGGATCATCTTGGCCGGCAAGGTCATGACCACGACGACGGTGACCGGCCACACGTACCGGTCCGAGGCCCGTCTGCCGACCCGGCCCACGGCCGCGAGCAGCACCCACAGCAGCTGGTGCTGCCAGGCCGTGGGCGAGACGACGATCGCGGCGCAGCCGGTGATCGCGACGGCGAGCAGCATCCGCCCGTCGCGGAAGCAGCGCACGGCTCGGCGCAGGGCCAGGACGGCGACGGCCGCGCCGAGCGTCAGGAACAGCGCGATCTCCAGAGGGCCGTTCAGGCCGAGCCGGAGCAGGGCGCCGTGCAGGGACTGGTTGGCGAGGTCGTCGGCCGGTCCGCCGAGGCCGGCGCCCGCCATGTGGTGGACCCAGTAGCGGTGGGAATCGTGCGGCATCGCCGCCCAGGCGAGCCCGGTGCCGACGGCGAAGGTGACGCCGGTGGCGAGCGCAGCGCGTCTGCGGCCGGTGCACCACAGCAGGGGCGCGAACAGCAGCAGGGTCGGCTGGAGCGCCGCCGCGAGACCGATGAGCAGGCCGCTGGTGCGCTGGCCGCGGGCGGTGAAGCAGCCGAGCAGGACGAGCAGGACCGGGATGACGCTGGTCTGGCCGAGCGAGAGGGTGCTGCGCACGGGCAGGGACAGCATCAGCAGGCTGACGGCGATCGGCGCGGCCAGCAGTGCCGTGCGCCGGCCGACCGGCTGGGGCAGGGCGCGGGCGGCGATCAGGCCGAGGGCGACGACCAGCAGCAGCGTGCCGAAGGTCCAGCCCCAGCCGAGGGCCTGTTCGGCCGAACGGGTGAGGGGCTTGAGGACGAGCCCGCCGAAGGGCGTGCCCGTGAAGCGGGTCGAGTCGTACAGCGAGCCGTTCACGTGCAGGACGCCGTTGGGCCCGACCCAGGTCTCCAGGTCCGTCAGCCGCTCACCGCGAGGGGTGGCGAGGACGACGGCCACCTGCCGGGCGGCGAGGACGGCGGCGATCAGCCACAGCCCCGCGCGGGCGACGCGCAGACGTGGGCGGGCCCCGCCTGCGGCCGTCGCTCCGAAGCCTTCCGCCGGCCGTCCGCCGCCGTGATCCGCATTCGCCACGCCTCGTCGGCCTCCCGCACCAGTCCATCCTGTATATCCCGAATGTGAGTATTTCTCCTGCGAACCCTATGGGGATCGCAGGACTTCGGGGAAGGAGACGCGGTTTCGGGAAAGGAGACGCGGCCTCGAGGAAGGAGTCACGGGCGACATCGACCGTGCGCAGACGGCGTGACGACCTCTCGAGGAAGCGACAAGGGTCACATGAAGATCGACGTGAGCCGCTTCCCGCGGGGCAGAAGTGCCTGCGCAGCGCCGATTTACGTGCAGCATGCAGCCAATGCCGTACCGCCCGTAAGCGGAGCAAATCCGCCTATCGTCGCTCTTTCGGCCCGTACGACAGCGCCGCCGCGCGGGTCCGCGTCCCTGTCCCCGTCGAAAGGTAGGCGAGCGAGTCTTGTCGACTGCCTCAGTCGTCGCCCCCGCGTCCCTCGTGAAGACCCGCAGGGCGAAGGCCCCCGACCCCACCGTCACCGACCCCGCGCTCGTCAAGCGCGCCGTGAAGGCGGCCGCGCTGGGCAACGCGATGGAGTGGTTCGACTTCGGTGTCTACAGCTACATCGCGGTGACGCTGGGCAAGGTCTTCTTTCCCTCGGGCAACCCCACCGCCCAGCTGCTGTCCACGTTCGGCGCCTTCGCCGCGGCCTTCCTGGTCCGCCCCCTCGGCGGCATGGTCTTCGGGCCGCTCGGCGACCGCGTGGGCCGCCAGAAAGTCCTCGCCCTCACCATGATCATGATGGCGGCGGGCACCTTCGCGATCGGTCTGATCCCGTCGTACGCGACGATCGGAGTCGGCGCGCCGATCCTGCTCCTGGTGGCCCGGCTCGTGCAGGGCTTCTCCACCGGCGGCGAGTACGCGGGCGCCTCCACGTTCATCGCCGAGTACGCCCCCGACAAGCGGCGCGGCTTCCTCGGCAGCTGGCTGGAGTTCGGCACGCTGGCCGGCTACATCGGCGGCGCGGGCCTGGTCACGATCATGACCGCCCTGCTCTCCACCGACGACCTGACCTCCTGGGGCTGGCGCGTCCCGTTCCTGATCGCGGGCCCGATGGGCATCATCGGCCTCTACCTGCGGATGCGCCTGGAGGAGACCCCGGCGTTCGCGGCCGAGGCCGAGAAGGCCGAGAACAACCG
This sequence comes from Streptomyces sp. NPDC006265, assembly GCF_040613555.1. Taxonomy (NCBI): domain Bacteria; kingdom Bacillati; phylum Actinomycetota; class Actinomycetes; order Kitasatosporales; family Streptomycetaceae; genus Streptomyces; species Streptomyces sp. NPDC006265. The sequence goes on along the minus strand of NZ_JBEXSH010000080.1, from coordinate 6,888 downwards.
CCCGAAGACGCCGCTGCGCGAGATGGTCACCGGCCAGTGGCGCGCGCTGCTGCTCTGCGTCGGCCTGGTGCTGGTCTTCAACGTCACCGACTACATGCTGTTGTCGTACATGCCGAGCTACCTGACCGGTCAGCTCCACTACGACGAGACGCACGGCCTGCTGGTCGTCCTCGGCGTGATGGCCGTGATGATGACCGTGCAGCCGTTCGCCGGCGCGCTGACCGACCGCGTCGGCCGCCGCCCGGTGATCGCCACCGGCTGCGCGGGCTTCCTGCTGCTGTCCGTCCCGGCCCTGCTGCTGATCCGCGAGGGCAGCCTGCTCGCGGTCGCGCTCGGCATGGGCGCCCTCGGCATGCTGCTGGTCTGCTTCACGGCGTCGATGCCCTCCGCGCTGCCGGCGCTGTTCCCGACGAAGGTCCGCTACGGCTCGCTGTCGATCGGCTTCAACGTCTCGGTGTCCCTGTTCGGCGGCACGACCCCGCTGGTGGTCACAGCCCTGATCGGCGCGACCGGGAACATGATGATGCCCGCGTACTACATGATGGCCGCGGCCGTGATCGGCGGTTTCGCCGTGTGGCGCATGGCGGAGTCGGCGGGGCGTCCACTGCCCGGCTCGGCGCCCTCGGTGGCGGGCCGACACGCCGAGTGAAATCCCGCTGACAGCGCCCCGCACACCAACTATCTTCGTCAGCGCCAGTAGTTAGGGATGCTAATTACGCTGACGAAAGGTAGAGGCGCATGAGCGAGTCGCACGTCTGGGACGAGGTCGACGCCTACTTCGCCGCCCACCTCGCACCGGACGACGAAGCCCTGGCGGCAGCCCTGCGTGACAGCGACGCCGCCGGGCTTCCGCACATCAACGTCGCGGGAAACCAAGGCAAGCTCCTCCAGCTCCTCGCCCAGATCCAGGGCGCCCGCCACATCCTGGAGATCGGCACGCTCGGCGGTTACAGCACCATCTGGCTGGGCCGCGCCCTGCCCGCCGACGGACGGCTGGTCTCCCTGGAGTACGACCCCGTGCACGCCGAGGTCGCCGTCCGCAACATCGCCCGCGCCGGTCTTGACCAGCTGGTCGAGGTGCGGGTCGGCCCGGCCCTGGAATCGCTGCCCAAGCTGGCCGACGAGAACCCGCCCCCGTTCGACCTGGTCTTCATCGACGCCGACAAGGCCAACAACCCGCACTACGTGGAGTGGGCGATCCGGCTCACCAGCACGGGCAGCCTGATCGTCCTCGACAACGTCGTACGGGGCGGCCGGGTCGTCGACGCGGACAGCACCGCCCCGGACGTCACGGGCACCCGCACCGCGATCGAGCTGATCGCCGGCCACCCGAGACTGAGCGGCACCGCGATCCAGACGGTGGGCATGAAGGGCTACGACGGGTTCGCCCTGGCGCGCGTGCTGGCGTGAGGCGCCGCCCTCACACGGCGTGCGGCCTCGCCGTCACACCTCGTGGTAGAAGCCCACGTTGACGCTGCGCGGGGCGCTGCGGTCCTGGATGATGATCTCGCCGCTGCCGCCCCTGGGCAGCGGGACGGTGCCACCGTAGGCGAGGGGCTGGACGTACTCCCCCATGGTCAGCCGCACTTCGGAGGACGGGTCGGGCTGGGAGCCGCGCAGCCAGGTGAGCTGCCAGGTCCCCTCCGGCCCGCACAGGAACTCCAGGTGGACGCGGGAGACGAACAGCCAGTCGTCCGGAGTGCTCAGCCGGCACACGGACTTGTCGCGGCCCACCCGCAGCACCGCGCCCGGCTCGCTCGGCGCGTCGGCCATGAGCATGCCGGCCGTGGCTCCGGCCTCCGCCTCCGCGACGGTGGCCATGGTGAGTTCGAGCACGTGCGCTCCTTGTCCGAGACGTCCTGGGTGGGACTGCAAGCCCGCCGAATGATAGAACGCCTGGCCGCGCGGTGTCCGGCACAATGGCCTCATGACCGAGCGAAAGCCACCAGGCGTCGACTTCGAGTCCTGGGTCGACAAGCAGATCCGTGACGCGGAGACGCGCGGGGAGTTCGAACGGCTGCCGGGGGTGGGCGAACCGCTCCCCCCTGAGATCGAGAGCACCTACGACGAACTGTGGTGGATCAAGCGGAAGATGGCCCGCGAGGGCTTCTCCGTCCTCCCGCCGGCGCTGGCACTGCGCAAGGAGGCGGAGGACGCGCTGGAAGCCGCGTTCTCGGCCCCCTCGGAACGGATCGTCCGGAAGATCATCGGCGAGATCAACGACAAGGTCCGCGAGATGATGTTCAAACCGCCGCCCGGCCCCCCGCTGGGAAAGAAGCCGTACGACGTCGAGGACGTCGTACGGCAGTGGCGGGAGCGCCGGGAGGATCACTGACCGGGGGATTCACCCCGGCTCACACGTGCAGCAGCCGTTCGGCCAGCTCGCGGTAGTCCTTCAGGGCCAGCCGGAGCTGCTCGGTGTCGGCCGACGAGACGGACCTGCTCTCGCCGCCCTCGACGGACTGCCAGGAGTGGCGCAGGGTTCGACGGCGCTGCGTCACGGCCTCGGTGAAGCGGGCCGCGATCTCCTCCAGCACGTGGTCGGCCTCCTCGACGGCGGCCCGGGGCCCGTCGACGAACCCGGCGACGGCGTGCTGCAACTGCGAGCCGAGCTTGTCGGAGTCGTCGTGCGCGAGCAGATGGGCCCGGTTCTTGGCGGAGCCGGCCTTGTCGGGGCCGGTGCCGTGGTCACCGCGGGGCACTTCGGTGCCGAGCCGGGCCGTGTCGTGCCGGCCGGTGCCGTCCGTACCGTGCCGGTCGGTGCCGGGCAGGTCCGTGCCGTGCCGGTCGGCAGCGGGTACGTCGGTGCCCTGCGCCGCGGCGCGGTCCGCGTCGGTGCCGCGCGTGGCGCCGCGGTCGGTGTCCAGGTCTCGGGCCGTGTCGTGGTCCGTGCCCGGTGCGGTGGTGCGGTGGCCGGTGCCCAGGGCGCTCTCGCCGCGGGCGTCCGGCGCGGCCGGCGTGTGGTCGCCGGGCGGTCGGGTCATGTCGGTCATTGCCTCAACTCTCCTTCGCCTGACGTCGGTTCATCGCCCACGGCAGGTGGCCGCCGCGGGTCGGAGCCTTGCGTCCGCCGTTCAGAGCGGCGCGCTCGCGGCCGCTGTCGTGCCGTCCGCCGGTGTGGCCGTCGCCGTCGTGGCGGGCCGGCCGCACCAGCTCCTCGAACAGGGCGCGGGCCGCCACCATGGCCTCACGCATGTCTTCCGTGCCCTGGCCGCCGTCGCGGGCGTCCTCCGCGCGCAGATGCGCTGCGCGGTGCACGCGCCGGTAGCCGTCCACGTGGTGGGCGTGGTGCACGGACAGCGCGGCCAGCTGTTCCTCGTACTGCCCGCCGTCCGGGAAGCCCCGGGCACCGGTCACCTCGGCGAGCAGCCGGTCCGCCTCGGCGACGGCCTCGCGCGGCGAGTCGACGAACCGCTCCTGCGCGGCCGTCCAGCGCGCCTCGTACTGCTCGCGCTGTGCCGGCTCCAGCGACCGCTCGCGCAGTTCGCCGTGGCGCTGCACGCGCTCGGTCAGTTCGCGCTCGGCCGCTGTGGCGTCACCGTCGTGCCGGGCGACGGCCCGGTCGTACTCGGGTCCGAAGCGCCGCTTCAGGCTCGGGCCACGCCGAGGCCCGCGGGCGCGCAGGGTCATGACGGCCGCGATGATGACGACCGCCGCTATCACGATCAGAGCAATGATCAGGCCAGTGGACATGAATGCCTTCCGGGTTCTCGGCCCAACCGGCTCTCCTCGCGAGCCGGTTCGCCCGTCGGGTGTCCCCAAAGCCCGTCCCCAAACGGCGCTCGGGCGCAACCGGGGCGCGAACAGGTGGCCGGAACAATTCGATTGCGTGTCCGGTGGGGCGCCTGAGGAGAATGCGGTCCATGACCTGGACCGTGACTCCGGAGCCGTACGACTCCCCCGTGGCCGCCGCTCTGTGGCGGGCGTACTACACCGAGGTCAGCGACCGCTGGTACCTGCTGCACGAGGGGCGCCGGACCGGCCCGGCGGAGCTGGAGCGGGAGATCGCCGCCCGGTCCGGTGCGGATCTCGCCCCGCCGGGCGGGCGGTTGCTCGTCGCCCGGTACGACGGTGAGCCGGCCGGCAGTGCGGGCGTACGGCTGCTGGACGGCGCGACCGCCGAACTCACGCGGGTGTTCCTGCACGAGCCGATGCGCGGCCGGGGCGGCGCCCCGCTCCTGATCCGGGCCGCCGAGGACGCCGCACGCACGCTCGGGGCCGCCCGGATCATCCTCGACACCCGCGGCGACCTCGTCGAGGCCCGCGGCCTCTACGCCCGCCTCGGTTACACCGAGACCGCACCCCACAACGACGACCGGTACGCGGAGCACTGGTTCAGCAAGGAACTGGCCTGAACTCAGGCCCTCTCCCGTGTGGAGCTCACGCTGTACGGCCGCTCGCGCCGCGATCCGCACAGTTCGCCGGTCAGCTCCCGCACGAGCCGCTCCAGGTCGGTCGGCCGGTCCGGCCCCCACCAGTCGCCGAGCAGCTCGGCGAGGGGCTCCTCACGGGCCTCGGCCAGCCGGCCGGCGACCTCGCGCCCCTGGTCGGTCAGGACCATGTCGACCCCCCGCCGCACGGCGAGGCGGCGCACCTCGGCCTGCCGGGCGGCCTCCATGACCACGGTCAGCGGCACGGGCATCGCGTCGGCGAGCACACCCGGCTCCACGGAGCCGTGGTGCCGCATCCGCAGCAGCAGCCAGCTCGTGGCGGGCAGCAGGTCGTAGCCCGCCCGGTCGGTGATCTTCCGGTAGATCTCGCGCCGCCCCGCGCGGGTGCCGAGCACCGACAGCGCCCGGCACACCTCGTCGTACGAGGAACGCTCGACGGGGTTGCTGGCGAGGGTCTCGGTGACGTCGGGCGCGGTGACCGAGCCGCGCAGCCGGTCCTCCTTCAGGAACCAGGCCAGTACGAAGCCGAGAAGCGCGACGGGGGCGGCGTACAGGAAGACGTCCGTGATGGAGACGGCGTAGGCGTGCAGGGCGGGTGGGCGCAGGCCGGACGGCAGGGCGGCGATGCCGCGCGGGTCGGCCTCCAGGGTGTCCACGGAGATGCCGGGCGGGAGCCGGACGCCCCGGAAGGCGTCCGTGAGCTGGTCGCCGAGCCGGCCCGCGAAGACCGTGCCGAAGACGGCGACGCCGAACGAGGCGCCGATGGAGCGGAAAAAGGTCGCGCCGGAGGTGGCCACGCCCAGGTCCTCGTAGGGGACGGCATTCTGCACGATGAGCACGAGGACCTGCATCACCAGGCCGAGTCCGAGCCCGAAGACGAAGAAGAAGCCGCTCAGCTCGGCGGTGGAGCTGTGCTCGTCGAGCTGGTGGAGCAGGAGCAGCCCGAGCGTGGTGATGCCGGTGCCGGCGATCGGGAACACCTTCCAGCGGCCGGTGCGGCTGACGATCTGCCCGGAGGCCGTCGAGGCCAGCAGCAGGCCCAGCACCATCGGCAGCATGTGCACACCGGACATGGTCGGACTGATGCCCTGCACGACCTGGAGGAAGGTCGGCAGATACGTCATGGCGCCGAACATGGCGAACCCGACGACGAAACTGATCAGGGCCGCGAGCGTGAAGGTGCGTACGCGGAACAGCTTGAGCGGCAGCACGGGTTCGGCGGCCCGCCGCTCGACCGCCACGAAGGCGACGGCGAGGACGACGCCCAGGACCGCGAGGCCGACGATCTGCCAGGACCCCCATGCCCAGGTCGTCCCGCCGAGCGAGGCGACCAGCACCAGGCAGGTGGCGACGGCGGCGATGAGGAAGGTGCCGAGGTAGTCGATGACGTGCCGTTGCGCCGTGCGCGGGATGTGCAGGACGGCGGCGATCACGGCGAGGGCGACGACGCCGACCGGCAGGTTGACGTAGAACACCCAGCGCCAGCTCAGGTGCTGGGTGAACAGCCCGCCGAGCAACGGCCCGAGCACGCTGGTCGCGCCGAACACGGCACCGAACAGGCCCTGGTAGCGGCCGCGTTCACGAGGTGGCACCAGATCTCCGACGATCGCCATCGACAGCACGATCAGTCCGCCGCCGCCGAGCCCCTGAAGGGCCCGGAAGGCGATCAGCTGCGCCATGTCCTGCGCGGCGCCGCACAGCGCGGACCCGATCAGGAAGATCACGATCGCCGTCTGGAACAGCCTCTTGCGTCCGTACTGGTCGCCGAGCTTGCCCCACAGGGGGGTGGCGGCGGTCGCGGCCAGCAGATACGCGGTGACCACCCAGGACAGGTGGTCCAGGCCGCCGAGATCGCTGACGATCGTGGGCAGCGCGGTCGACACGATGGTCTGGTCGAGGGCGGCCAGCAGCATGCCGAGGAGCAGGGCGCCGATGGAGACCAGGACGTTCCCGGGCACCCGCTCCTGAGGGGCCGCGCCCGGGGGCGTCAGCGTGGTGGCGTTCGCGTCCCCGGCCATACGACCTCCCGAGTCTCCTGTGACATTTTCCATCGTGACCGCTGTGACCTCTTATGGCCCGCCGGGCCCGTTTGGAAGCTGTGGTTCCGGGGGCTCCTCGACCGCACTGTGGAGAAGATCTGGATAATCTTTGGAGTTCGCGAGGGGAGGGAGGACGCGTGGAACCGTCCAACGGCCACCCGTGCCCGGAGTGCGGCGCGCCCAGACAGCGGGACAACACCCCCGCCTGCGCCTGCACACACCGTGCCGCCGAGGCCCTCCGCGACGCCCGCACCGCCCAGGCGGCGGCAGCGGAGGACTTCGACCCGCTGCGGATCCGCCCGTACGTGGAGATCGACGCCGGGGCCTCCGGCGATCCGGGCGGGGGTACGGCACGCGCCGCCGGCGAGAGGCAGCCGTCCTTACCGGCCGGGGCTCCGACGTCCCCGAGCCCGGGGGGACCCACGGGGGCGTCATCCGAAGGCACCCCGGGAACGGCT
>NZ_JBEXSH010000079.1:0-17888 GCF_040613555.1 Streptomyces sp. NPDC006265 | reverse complement strand
CAGCAAACGAGCTGTGCGCTCCACAAACGCTTCAGCTGCGGTCGTCGCAGCAGGGCGCGGACGGCACGCTCGCGGGAGTCCGCGACCAGGGCGTCGTCGGGGGCGGGCTGAGGGGCCGTTGGGTGGTCGGCTCGCGTCATGCGTTCAGCCTATCGGGAGCCACCGACACCCTGGGGGGCGCGGTCTGGCATGCGCACGCCCCGACACCGAAGTGTTGCCGGGGCGTTCGCTTTCCGAACCCTGGGCGAAGATCCGGACGCGGTGGCCCGGGTTCCGAACAGGGCTCGAACGACCTCAGTCCTCCGTGGACTTGACGGCGGTCGCCGTCTTGGCGGCCGTCTTCTTGGCGGTGGTGGTCTTCTTCGCCGTCGTCTTCTTCGCGGTCGTGGTCTTCTTCGCCGCGGTCTTCTTCGCCGTCGTCGCCTTCTTGGCCGGCGCCTTCTTGGCCGCCTTCTTCGCGGTCTTCTTCGCCGGCCCCTTGGCGCGCTTCTCGGCGAGCAGCTCGAAACCGCGCTCCGGGGTGATCTCCTCGACGCTGTCGCCGGAGCGCAGGGTCGCGTTGGTCTCCCCGTCGGTGACGTACGGGCCGAAACGGCCGTCCTTGACCACGACCGGCTTCTCGCTGACCGGGTCGGTGCCCAGCTCCTTCAGCGGCGGCTTGGCCGCGGCCCGGCCACGCTGCTTGGGCTGGGCGTAGATCGCCAGCGCCTCCTCCAGCGTGATCGTGAAGAGCTGCTCCTCGGCCTGGAGAGAGCGCGAGTCCGTGCCCTTCTTCAGGTACGGGCCGTAGCGGCCGTTCTGCGCGGTGATCTCCTGGCCCTCGGCGTCGGCGCCGACGACACGCGGCAGCGACATCAGCTTGAGGGCCTCGTCGAGGGTCACCGTGTCGAGGGACATCGTCTTGAACAGGGACGCCGTGCGCGGCTTGACCGCGTTCTTGCCCGTCCTCGGCGTGCCCTCGGGGAGGACCTCCGTCACGTACGGGCCGTAGCGGCCGTCCTTGGCGACGATCGTGTGGCCGGTGGCCGGGTCCGTGCCCAGCTCGTAGTCGCCACTCGGCTTGGCGAGCAGCTCCTCCGCGAGGTCGACGGTCAGCTCGTCGGGCGCCAGGTCGTCGGGGATGTCGGCGCGCTGATGCTGCTCGGTGTCCTTCTCGCCACGCTCGATGTACGGCCCGTAGCGGCCGACCCGCAGCACGATGTCGTTGGCCACCGGGAACGACGACACCTCGCGCGCGTCGATCGCGCCCAGGTCCGTCACCAGCTCCTTGAGGCCGCCGAGATGGTCCCCGTCGCCGTTGCCGGCGTCGGCCGCGAGGCCGCTGACGCCCGCGGCGGAGCCGCTGTCTGACCCTGTCTCGCCGAAGTAGAACCGCTTGAGCCACGGCACGGACTGCGCCTCACCGCGGGCGATGCGGTCGAGGTCGTCCTCCATCTTGGCGGTGAAGTCATAGTCGACGAGCCGCCCGAAGTGCTTCTCCAGGAGGTTGACCACGGCGAAGGACAGGAAGGACGGCACCAGGGCCGTGCCCTTCTTGAACACGTAGCCGCGGTCGAGGATCGTGCCGATGATCGACGCGTACGTCGACGGGCGGCCGATCTCGCGCTCTTCCAGTTCCTTGACGAGGGAGGCCTCGGTGTAGCGGGCCGGGGGCTTGGTGGCGTGCCCGTCGACCGTGATCTCCTGGGCGCTCAGGGCGTCGCCCTCGGAAACCTGGGGGAGCCGGCGCTCGCGGTCGTCCAGCTCGGCGTTCGGATCGTCGGCACCCTCGACGTAGGCCTTCAGGAAGCCGTGGAAGGTGATCGTCTTGCCGGACGCGCTGAACTCGACGTCCCGGCCGTCGGCCGCCGTGCCGCCGATCTTCACCGTGACGCTGTTGCCGGTCGCGTCCTTCATCTGGGAGGCGACGGTCCGCTTCCAGATCAGCTCGTACAGCTTGAACTGGTCACCGGTCAGTCCGGTCTCGGCGGGAGTGCGGAAACGATCACCCGAGGGGCGGATCGCCTCGTGGGCCTCCTGCGCGTTCTTGACCTTCCCGGCGTACGTCCTCGGCTGCGGCGGCAGGTAGTCGGCGCCGTACAGCTGCGTGACCTGGGCGCGGGCGGCGGCGACCGCCGTGTCGCTCAGGGTCGTGGAGTCCGTACGCATGTAGGTGATGTAGCCGTTCTCGTACAGCTTCTGCGCGACCTGCATGGTGGCCTTCGCGCCGAAGCCGAGCTTGCGGCTGGCCTCCTGCTGCAGCGTCGTCGTACGGAACGGCGCGTACGGCGAGCGGCGGTAGGGCTTGGACTCGACCGAGCGGACGGCGAACCGCGTCTGCTCCAGGGCGGCGGCCAGGGCGCGGGCGTTCGCCTCGTCGAGGTGGAGGGTGTTCGCGCTCTTCAGTTGTCCCAGGGAGTCGAAGTCGCGGCCCTGCGCGACGCGCCTGCCGTCGACGGTCTGCAGGCGCGCGACCAGCGACGACGGGTCCGACGAGTCTCCGGCGCGGCCGGTCGCGAAGGTGCCCGTCAGGTCCCAGTACTCAGCCGAACGAAAGGCGATGCGCTCGCGTTCCCGCTCCACCACCAGTCGGGTGGCGACGGACTGGACGCGGCCCGCGGACAGCCGCGGCATGACCTTCTTCCACAGGACCGGCGAGACCTCGTAGCCGTAGAGGCGGTCGAGGATGCGGCGGGTCTCCTGGGCGTCGACGAGCTTCTGGTTGAGCTGGCGCGGGTTGGCCACGGCGGCCTGGATCGCGGCCTTGGTGATCTCGTGGAAGACCATCCGCTTGACCGGGACCTTGGGCTTGAGCACTTCCTGGAGGTGCCAGGCGATGGCCTCGCCCTCGCGGTCCTCATCGGTGGCGAGGAAGAGTTCGTCGGACTCCTTCAGCAGGTCCTTGAGTTTCTTGACCTGCGCCTTCTTATCGGCGTTGACCACATAGATCGGCTGGAAGTCGTGTTCGACGTCCACACCGAGGCGGCGGACCTCGCCGGTGTACTTCTCGGGCACCTCGGCGGCGCCGTTGGGAAGGTCGCGGATGTGCCCGACGCTCGCCTCGACGATGTAGCCGGGGCCGAGATAGCCCTTGATCGTCTTCGCCTTGGCAGGCGACTCGACGATGACGAGTCGCCTGCCGCCCTTCGCGGTCTCGCTGGTCGGGGACAACTTCGCTCTTCTCTCCGGTCGACGCTGGGGCCTCCCCGGAGTCGCTTACCGGGGCTGGGTACGTGGTGACGCTGCGGAGTGTGACGGTACATCCCGCCCCCGTGTCAAACGGGAAAAGCCCGCAACGGCCACTCGAACGGTAACCCGACTACCACCAATCCTGCCGCCCGGAGTACCGGGAGCAGGGCGGGCCCTGTGCGGAGGGCAATCCCCCGGTTACCGGCAGGTGCGTCGCCAAAGCGGGCCTCAGAGGCGCGTGAAGCACCACGTTCCGAGCGCCAGCGCGATCACCGAGACGACGCTCGCGAGGGTCGCCGATGCGACGGGCCTCACACCCAGGGCGACCGGCCGCTGCCGGCGCACACAGGTCACGGTCCACGCCAGCAGTCCGCCTCCGAACAGGGAGAACACCGCTCCCGCGAAGATCGCCGGTTCGCTCTCCATGGCCCGCCGTGCCCCTTTTCCCCTGTCCGCTCATCCCCAGCCACGGGAGGCTGACACGCGCGGGCGGCGGGCAGGCGAACCCGAGGTGAACGCCGGGGCGACACGGCGGTGGATCAAGGGCGTCCGTTCCTCGTGACCCGTTTCGGACGAGGTGTTCAAATCGACTCGAATTTGTTGGCGAGTCTCCTCGACGACCCCCGCGATCGCCCCCTCGGCAGTCCGCTCAGCGGACCGGCTCCAGGAACCCCTGCTCGACCAGCAGCCGGATCTGGGCCGGTGTGCGGTCGCGCAGCATGACCGGGTCCTCGCCGATCAGCTGGGCGATGGCGTCGAGGATGCGGCCCGCGCTCATCGAGCCGTCGCAGACGCCCGCGAATCCCGCGCCCACGGTGTCCACCCGGGTCGCCCGGCGCATGCCGCGGTTCTGGCGCAGCACGACGTGCTCGGGATCCTCCGCGCCGGGCAGCCCTACCTGTTCCTGCACGATCTCGGCGGCGAGCCGGAAGTGTCCTTCGAGCAGGGCGGCGTCGTCGTGGTCGCGCAGGTGATCGAGCCGGTCGAAGTGAGCCCGGATCGTGTCGCCGAGCGGCTGCTCGACCGGGTGCGGCCACTCCTCCACCGTGAGCGACGGCACGGCGGCACTCGTCCTGCGCAAGGTGATCCAGCCGAAGCCGACGGCCTTCACCTTGCGCGCCTCGAACTCGTCGAGCCATGCGTCGTACCGCGCCTGGTACTCCGCCGCGTCGTCCTGGTGGTCGCCCGCGTCACGCAACCACAGCTCGGCGTACTGATTGACGTCCTGCACCTCGCGCTGCACGATCCACGCGTCGCAGCCCCGGGGCACCCATGACCTGAGCCTGTCCTGCCAGTCCTCCCCTTCCACGTGCTGCCAGTTGGCGAGGAACTGCGCGAACCCGCCCTTGTTCAGCCGCTCCCCTGCCTCCTGAACGAGCGTGCGGCACAGATCGTCCCCGCCCATCCCGCCGTCGCGGTAGGTGAGCCGGGGGCCGGGGGAGATGACGAAGGGCGGGTTGGACACGATGAGGTCGTAGGTCTCGTCGCCCCGCACCGGTTCGAAGAGGGAGCCCTCGCGCCGTTCGACGGCCGAGGTGCCGGACAGCGCCAGCGTGAGGGCGGTGATGTGCAGGGCACGCGGATTGAGGTCGGTGGCCACCACGCGCGTGGCGTGCTGTGCCGCGTGCAGGGCCTGGATGCCGGAGCCCGTGCCGAGGTCGAGCGCTGCGGCGACGGGCGTACGGACGGTGATGCCGGCGAGGGTCGTGGAGGCTCCGCCGACTCCGAGGACGACCCCTTCGTCACGCCGCCCGATCCCGCCGGCACCGCCGACCGCGCAGCCGAGGTCCGAGACGATGAACCAGTCCTCGCCGCCGGGCCCGCCGTAGGGCCGGACGTCCACGGTGGCGGAGAGTTCGTCCGCACCGGCCCGGGCCAGCCATCCGCTCTCCAGGCAGGCGTCCACGGGCAGGGCCTCCGCCACGCGCGCGTGCGGCACGGGCTGCTGGAGCAGGAACAGCCGGACGAGCATCTCCAGCGGTGTGTCCCCGCGGGTCGCCCGGAGCGCGGGCACGATCTCGCCCCGGGCCAGTGCCGCGTACGCGGGGGCGCCGAGCAGTTCGAGCAGTCCGTCGGCGGTGAAGGAGGCCGCGAGCAGGGCGTCGCGGAGCCGGGCGGCGACATCGGGACGGTCGGAGGCGGGCAGCGGGGGCAGGGGTGACTGGCTGGCGTTACTCACGCCCCCATTGTGGCCGCCGGTGCGGGTGCCGCACCTGCCCTGGGGCGACGGCGCGCATTCTTGCCCTACGGCATGTGTTCCCGCCGTACGGCACACGTTCGCTCCGTAGGGCACATCAGACACCGGCAGTCACCTAGGACTCAGCCGTCCCACTGCCGGCGCCGCGGGCCCGCCGCTCGGCCCCTCAGCTCTGCGTGGCCCCCGCCGACGCCGTGGCCGCCTTGCAGCTGGGCTGCTGGGCCATCGCCTGGCCGACCTCGCCCTCCTCCAGGTTCCTGAGGGCGTCGTTGCCGCTCTGGCTCAGCTTGTCCAGCTCCGTGGCGATGTCCTTCAGACCGTCGGCGAACTTGCCCTGGTCCTTGGTGTCCAGCCCGTCGACCTGCTTCTTCAGGGAGGCGTAGGAGGCAGAGATCGTGTTGAGCTCCTTGACCGCGTCCTGCTGCTTCTTCTCGCCGTTCTCGACGTCCGGCGCCCCGGCCTTGTTCACGGCGGTCCCGATCGCCTTGTAGGCGTCGGACATGTCCTGGAAGGCCTGTGCGTCGGTCTTCTGGACGTCCTTTGGCGTGCTGTTGTCCGAGGTCTCCTTCTGGATCGCCGCGTTGGCCGACTCGATCTTCTTGGCCTGCGGCTGCACGGCGTCACAGACCTGCTTGGCCCAGGAGTCCAGCTTGTCGTTGCTGTCGTCGCCGCCGCAGCCCGACAGCGCCAGTACCAGTACCGCACCGCCGGACAGTGCGGCCGCGAGCTTCTTGTTCACCGGTTTGGTCCCTTCCATGGCTCTCGGCCCCGGAACATACACGCCAGATGCACGGCAACCGCACGCCGAGAGCATGAAGGCGATCAGGGTCACCAGCGCCATGAGCTGTTCCTCGTCGTAGTGCTTGGCGGCCCGCTCCCACACCTCGTCCGGCACCCCGCCGGCGCCGTCCGCGATCCGGGTCCCCTGCTCGGCCAGCTCCAGCGCGGCACGCTCGGCGTCGGTGAAGACCGTCGCCTCCCGCCATGCCGCGACCAGATGGAGCCGTACGGCGCTCTCGCCCGCGGCGGTGGCCTCCTTGGTGTGCATGTCGACGCAGACCGCGCAGCCGTTGATCTGGCTCACCCGCAGCGAGACCAGTTCCCGGGTGGCGGCCGGCAGCGGTGACTCCACCACCAGCCGCCCCACGGAGGTGAACTGCTTGACGAGCTTGCTCGCGGTCGGGCTGCCGAAGATGTCCAGTCGTGCGCTCATGGTGAACTCCTCTGCCGTTGTCGGTGCGTACACCCCTATGAGGCAGCGGCTTCTCACCATGTGACATGGACGGATGTGAGCTGCGTCTCCCGCCGCCCCCTAGGCGCGCCGCAGCCGGAGCGTCACCAGCTCGAACGGGCGCAGCCGCAGCGCGATCCGCCCGTCCCGGGTCTCCGGTGCCGTCGCGTCGGCGAGGGGGCGTTCCAGCCGGTCCGTCACCGCGACGGCGAACCCGGCGGTGAGCGTGGCGCGTACCCGGCCGCCGAACGCCTCGTGAAGCGGACGACCACGTCACCGCTGCCGTCGTCGGCCGGCTTGACCGCCGTGACGACCACCGCGTCCCGGTCCGACGTCACCAGCGGCGCCACCTCTGAGGGCCGGTGCGCCGCTGCTCCGGCAGATCGATCCGCCAGCCCTCGCGCACCGCCTCCCCGATGCCCGCGCCCGGCACCAGCGCGTGCCGGAACCGGCGGACGCCCTGGTCGGTCTCCGGGTCGGGGAAGCCCGGGGCACGCAGCAGGGCGGCACGGACGGTGGTGGTCGTACCGCCGTCCGCGTCGGTGCGGACGGTGCGCGTCACGTCGTGCCCGTACGTCGAGTCGTTGACGATCTCGACGCCGAAGCCCGGTTCCTCCAGGTGGACGAAGCGGTGGTTGCACGCCTCGAACTTGGCGGCCTCCCAGGACGTGTTGGTGTGGGTCGGCCGGTGGAAGTGCCCGAATCGGGTCTCGGATGCGTACCGTTCGGCGTGCACGTCGAGCGGGAAGGCGAGCTTGAGGAACTTCTCCGTCTCGTGCCAGTCGACCTCCGTGTCCAGGACCAGCCGCGGCTCCCCCGGCGCGAGGGACAGCACCTGGGTGACACGGGAGGCGCCGAAGATCCGGACGATCCGCACGCCGTCCCCGCCCGGGGCGACCTCGTCCGCGTCGGTCAGGTCGGTGACCGTGTTGCGGTAGAACTCTTCGACGTCCCAGGCGTCCCACATGTTCGGGAAGTCGGGGTACAGCTGGAGGAGGTTCGCGGCCCGGCCGGGTGCGACGGTCTCGCGGTCGGCCTCGATGTCGTAGGCCGACCGCACGAGCCCCTGGGCGTCGAGGCCTTCCTCGATCGGCATCTGCGCTGAGACTCACTGCGGTGAAGGAGGGAAGCGGTCGGCGATCTCGACGCACGGCCCCCATTCGGTGCACAGTTCTCCCTACGTACTCGTCAGTAAGTCCGCCCTCTCCCCTCCGAGGAGCCGCTGTGACCGCCTGGGCCGGCCGCACCGCCGCCGAGATATCCGCCGCCGTACGCGAGAAGCGGGTCACACCCCGCGAGGTGGTCGCCGAGCACCTCGCCCGGATCGAGCGGCTCGACGGCCGGGTCGGGGCCTTCCGCACAGTGCGCGCCGAGGCGGCCCTGGCCGAGGCCGACGAGGTGGCGGCGCGTGGCGACTTCGCCGAACTGCCCCTGGCCGGGGTGCCCGTGGCCGTCAAGGACAACCTCGCCGTGCGCGGCGAGTCCCGGCGGATCGGCTCGGCCGCGACGCCGGACACCCCGGCTCCGCAGGACCATGTGACGGTGGCCCGGTTGCGGGCGGCGGGCGCGGTGGTCGTGGGGCTGACGAACGTCCCCGAACTGTGCGTGTTCGGCACGACGGACGGCGTGCTGGGCATCGCCCGCAACCCCTGGGACCCCACGCGTTCCGCGGGCGGTTCGTCGGGCGGCAGCGCCGCCGCCGTCGCCGCCGGGCTGGTGCCGATCGCCCTCGGCAACGACGGCATGGGGTCCCTGCGCATACCTGCGGCCAACTGCGGCCTCGTCACCATCAAGCCGGGGCAGGGGGTGGTCCCGACCGGCGACGGGGACAGCACCTGGTTCGGCATATCGGAGAACGGGCCGCTCGCCACGACCGTCGAGGACGCCCGCCTGATGTTCTCGGTCCTCGCCGGCACCGAGCCCGGACCCGGGTCGGCGCCCGGCGTCCTCAGGGTCGCCGTGTCGCTGCGCAGCCCCCTGGTGGGCGTCACCATCAGCCGTCCGTACGCGGCGGCCGCCCGGGACGCGGCCGGGCTGCTGATGCGGGCGGGCCACCAGGTCCGGCGTGCCGACCCGCCCTACCCGCTGTCGCTCGCCACGACCTCCCTGGCCCACTGGACGGCGGGCACCGCCGCGGACGCCCGGCCCCTCGACCCCCGGCTGCTGACCCGACGCACCCGCGTCCACGCCCGGCTCGGCCGGCCCTTCCTGCGCACGGTGAGCTCCGGGGCGAGCCGGGAGCAGCTGCGCCGGAGGCTGGAGCCGTTCTTCACCGAGCACGACGTGCTGCTCACGCCCGCGCTCGCCCGCCGCTCCCCGAAGGCCGGGCCCTGGCACGAGCGGGGCTGGCTGAGCAATGTGCTGGCGAACACGAACTACTCGCCCCTGACACCCGCGTGGAACCTCACCGGCTGGCCCGCCATGTCCGTCCCGTGCGGGACCCTCCCCTCCGGCGCGCCGTGCGCCGTGCAACTGGTGGGCCGGCCCGGCACGGAGTCCCGACTCCTCGATCTGGCCAGGCAGTTGGAGGAACGAAACCCGTGGCAGCGGACGGCGCCGATGGACTAGGGTCGGCCGGGTGACTGCCGGGTCGGCCGTAGGCCATGCACGAGTGAGGCGCCCGGCCTCGGAGTGAGTGCGGCGGGGGTGACCCCGCCCGGGCCAGCCCGAGAGCCGGAGAGGGCACGCGCCCCGCCTCCCGTCCTTCGTGTCCTCCTCCCCGCGCCCCTCAGCGGCGCTTCAGCACGGATCCCGAGACCCGGAGACGAACTCACGCATGTCCGACACCCGGCACGCCACCGACCTTCCGAGCACCATCGCCCATCTGGATCACACCGCCGTTTACGCCTCCGACCGCCGGCTGTCGGCGGAGTTCCTGGCGGCCGTCCTCGGCCTGGAGGTCGGCGCCCCCTTCGGCCCGTTCCTGCCCGTCGACCTGGGCAACGGCGTGACCCTCGACTACTACGAGAAGACCGACGAGCCGATCCAGTCGCAGCACTACGCGTTCCTCGTGCCAGACGAGCGGTTCGACGGCATGATCGACCGCCTGGAGGCGCTCGGCGTCACCTACTACGCCGACCCGAACCACACCCGGCCCGGCCGGGTCAACGACCTCTTCGGGGGGCGCGGCGCCTACTTCGACGACCCGGACGGCCACAACATGGAGATCATGACCCGGCCGTACGCCCGGCCCTGAGAGCCCGGGCCGCCCCGCCGCGCTACAACGCCCGGTACATGATGTGCAGCCCCACCCGGCCGTGCCGGGGGTGGTCGAACGCGTCGGGGACGGTACCGAGGACCGTGAAGCCGAGGGAGGTCCACAGCGTCACGGCCGGGTTGGTCTCGACGACGGCGTTGAAGACCATGCCCCGGTAGCCGACGGCCCGGGCCTCGGTCAGGAGGTGCTCGGCGAGGGCCCGGCCGTAGCCGCGGCCGCCCTGGCCGGGGTCGACCATGAAGCCGGCGTTGGCGATACGGGCGGCGGGGCCACCGTAGTTGGGGGTGAGGTAGGCGGAGGCGACGACGGCGCCGCTGTCGTCCTCGACGACGTAGACGCGTTTCGCCGGGTTCATCCACAGGACCCGGGCCTCCTGCTCGGAGGTACCCGGGTCCCATGCGTAGGTCTCGCCCGCGGCGACGATGCGGTGCCAGAACGGCCAGATGCGAGGCCAGTCGTCAGCCGTTGCTTCCCTGATCAGCATGGTCGTGAGTCTGGCACGGCCATACGCTCGGAGGTCGCGGAGGGGTCCGCCCGGGGTCAGTCGACGCTGGGCAGGATGTGGGGCTCTGCGAGGTCGTCCTCGTAGCCCGCCAGGCGGATCGGGGCCGAACGGGCCCACACGTCGAGGCTGCCGAGCTCGTCGGCCCGTCGGCCGGCGCGCTCGCCGCGTTCCTTGGGGCGTTGATCGCGATTCGTCTTCTCCGGTGTCACCGCGCACTCCTTATGTGTCGGTCACCCTCGGGGCGTACGCGCCGGTCCTGCTGCGCCTGACGCCCGCTCGGGCCTCTATGTCAAATGCAGTTCGGACGCGGTGGCGCCGGTCGACTCACGGGAGAGCGGGCCGTGGTGAACCGGCTGGTCCCATGACGGACCGTGGGTGTGGGTAGGACCCCGTGCTGCTGTCCGTCCGCATCAGACTAACCAGATGAGCGGAGCCCCGCTCGATGGGGCTGAAAACAGCCGGTAACAATCACGCGTCATCTGCCGTTCAACTCGTGTTTACGTGCGGGTTTGTAGACATAAGGCAGTTTTGTGAATCACTCGAACGGCGTACGTCGGCGACGGCGCTTTCCAGACGGTTGCGCAGTTCAAGCGCCGTTGGCCGAGTCGCAAGCTCGCCATGCTCTGCTGCCGTACGCAACGGCTGTCTCGCAGGAGGACTGAGGCATGGAGCTGCGCAGCGTCGAGGAGCTGATGGATCTGCTGTACGCCTGCCGGGGCACCCGGGACGCCCCGGGCCGCGCCCGCCCGCCGGTCGACCCGCACGACCACGCGCTGCGGACCGCGGCGCTGCTGCGCCGCGGCCGTCCGGCGGACAAGGAACTCCAAGCGGCGGGCCTGGTGCAGGCCGTCGGCGGGCTGCTGCGGCCCGGTGACCCCGCCGGGAGCGCGGACCACGCGGCCGACGCGGTGCGTACCCTGCTCGGCGAACGGGTCGCCCGCCTCGTGCGCCGCCGCCCCCACCGGGACACCCCGGCCGACGACGATCTCCTCACCCTCCGCCAGGCGACCGAGGAGGGCCGCACGGCCGCCTTCGACGCCGGGGTCCTGGAGGACTGGCGCACGGTCCTGGAACTGCTGGCGGCCCGGAACTCCCGCCTCGGAGCGGTGGACTGACGGGCCGTCACCAGGCTGATACGCCCCGCGCCGGCCATCCCCGGGCATGACCGACCGGGAGGCGTGGGGAACGGGACCCGCCTACCACTTGCCCGGCGCGTAGTCCTTCATGAAGACGCCGTACAGGTCCTCGCCCGCCTCGCCCCGCACGATCGGGTCGTAGACCCGGGCCGCACCGTCGACCAGGTCGAGCGGGGCATGGAACCCGGCCTCGGCGAGCCGCAGCTTGTCGTAGTGCGGCCGCTCGTCCGTGATCCAGCCCGTGTCGACCGAGGTCATCAGGATGCCGTCGGCCTGGAACATCTCCTGCGCGCTGGTCCGCGTCACCATGTTCATCGCGGCCTTGGCGGCGTTGGTGTTCGGGTGTCCCGCGCCCTTGTACCCGCGCCCGAAGACGCCCTCCATCGCCGACACGTTCACCACGTACGCGCGTCCGCTCTCCGCCTTCTTCGCGGCCTCGGCCATGGCCGGCCGCAGCTTGCTGATCAGGATGAACGGCGCCGTGTAGTTGCACAGCTGGGTCTCCAGCAGCTCCACGGGCGAGATCTGCTCGATCGTCTGCACCCAGGTGTTGGAGTCGACCACGTCGGGCACGAGCCCGCCCGCGTCGATCGCCGTGCCGTCCAGGTGCCGTTCGACGCTTGCGTTGCCGGCGATCAGGGCGAGGTCGGCGACCTTCTGGGCGTCGAGGCCGCTGGTGCCGAGGGGCAGCGCCGCGATGCCGTCGACCGCGCCGGAGTTGAAGGCGCCGATGACGTGGTGGGCGGGCAGCTCACCGGCGGGCAGCGGCGCGCTCTCGCCCTCGACCAGTGCGGCGTAGGCGGAGGGCAGGCGCCGCACGGTCTGGGTCGCGTTGTTCACGAGGATGTCGAGCGGACCGGCCTCGGCGACCTGGTCGGCGAGGGCCACGGCCTGGGCGGGGTCGCGCAGGTCGATGCCGACGACCTCCAGGCGGTGCATCCAGTCCGCGGAGTCGTCCATGGCCTTGAAGCGGCGGATGGCGTCCTTGGGGAAGCGCGTGGTGATCGTGGTGTGCGCGCCGTCGCGGAGCAGCCGGAGCGCGATGTACATGCCGATCTTGGCCCGGCCGCCGGTGAGCAGGGCGCGTTTGCCCGTGAGGTCGGCGCGGACGTCGCGCTTCTCGCGGTTCACGCGGGCACAGTCCGGACAGAGCTGGTGGTAGAAGTAGTCGACTTCCACGTACCGGGCCTTGCAGGTGTAGCAGGAGCGCGGGCGCTGGAGTATCCCCGCGATCCTGCCCTCCTCGGTGGCCGACGACGGCAGCAGACCCTCGGTCTCGTCGTCGATGCGCTGGGCGGAGCCGGTCGCGGTGGCCT
This sequence comes from Streptomyces sp. NPDC006265, assembly GCF_040613555.1. Taxonomy (NCBI): domain Bacteria; kingdom Bacillati; phylum Actinomycetota; class Actinomycetes; order Kitasatosporales; family Streptomycetaceae; genus Streptomyces; species Streptomyces sp. NPDC006265. The sequence continues at coordinate 5,118 of NZ_JBEXSH010000079.1, read as the reverse complement.
CCGTGACCGCCTTGTCGTGGGCGGTCTTGGCGGCCCGGCGCTCCTGGCGGCGGCGCTGCTTGACCGTGCGGTAGATGCCCGCCGTGGCCCGTCGCACCGCGATGGCGTCCGGGTGGTCGACGTCCAGCTTGTCGAGTTCCTCGAGCACGCCGAGGCAGACGGCCAGACGCTCCGGGTCGATGCCGGGTCCGTATGAGAGCCCGCCGGTCCCGTCCATGGCCTGCGGGCCGTCCTGTGTCACCGTCATCGCCGCTGTCGTTCCCTGCTCTGCCGTCGCGGCGCGCCGGTCGCGCCCGCATTCGAAGGGCGAATTCTACGGAGCGTCGGGCCGCACCGCCAAAGTCGCCTTGATCACGACCGGCAGGCCTTGAGCAGCGTCGCCACCTCCTTGGAGACGGCCGTGGCGAACAGGTCGAGGTCGGGGACCGCCTCGCCGTCGGCGACGAGGCCGTAGTGGACGCTCCCCCGGTAGGTCGAGACCGCGACCGCCAGGGAGTGGCCGGGGGCCAGCGGGGCGAAGGGGAAGACGGCGGTGAGCGGGTGTCCGCCGAGCTTCAGGCCCAGGCTGGGCAGGGGCACGCTGGTCACCAGGAGGTCGAACCAGAGCCGGGCCGCCTGGCCGACCAGGGGGCCGCCGAGCCGGTGGGCGAGGGCGGGGACGTGGTCGGCGAGCAGGGCGACGGCACCCGCGCCCCGGTTGGGGCCGGCGTCCTTGTTGCGGTCCATCGCGTCCCGGACCGAGGCCAGCCGGGCCAGCGGGTCCGGGTCGTCCACCGGAAGCCGTATCAAGTACCCGGAGAGCCGGTTGCCCTGCGGGTACGCGGTGCGCGGGCGGCGCTTGGAGACGGGGATCAGGGCCCGGGGCGCGACGCCCTCGCTGCCGTCGCCACGCTCGTCGAGCCAGCGGCGCAGCGCGCCCGCGACGACCGCGATGAGGACGTCGTTGACGGTGCCGCCGACGGTCTTGCGGACGCGGTGCACGTCGTCGAGGTCGAGCACCACTCCGGCGGTACGGCGGGTGCCGCTCGGCTCGCAGGTGAGCGCGGGGGTGGAGCGCACATCGAGGGAGGAGCGGGCGACGGAGGCGCCGATGTCCAGGGCTCGGCTCATGTCGGACAGGGCCCCGCGCATCATCCCGGGCAGATCGCGCACGTCCGGCACGAGGCCACGCGGGGTCCCGGCGGGGCGGGGCCGGGGGGCCGGCATGTCCATCGGGTCCATGACGCCCGCGGCGAGCGTCAGCGCCCGCAGCCCGTCGGCCAGGGCATGGTGGAACTTGAACAGGACGGCGAAGCAGACCCCGTCCTCGCCCGGCAGCACGTGGGCCTCCCAGGGCGGCCGGTCACGCTCCAGGGGGCGCTCCATGAGGTGGCCCGCGACCGTGTGGAAGTCGGCGGTCGGGGCGTGCAGCCGCACATGGTTCAGGGGATCGAAGTCCGGGTCCGCCTCGCGGGCGGCACCGCCGAAGGCGAGCGGCCGGCGCAGAGCGGAGGGCAGCGGCTGCCACACGTCGCGGTTGCGCCTCCGCCGTCCGGGGACACCGGCGGCCCGGGCCGCGAGCAGGTCCGCCGCGTGGGCGCCGGCGGCGGGCGAGTGGGCCGAGAAGATCCCGAGCGCACCGAGGTGCATCGGGTGTTCGGCGGACTCGATGTTCCAGAACGCCAGGTCGAGAGGAGCGAGCAGATCAGCAGTCAAGGCCTTGCCTCGCGTCGACGACGGGTGGGTCAGCAGTCAACCGCCCCCAGCCGATTACGGTCAAGTACGATCACGCTACGTACAGTTAACAGCAGATTAAGTCCCGCCCCGGCGAAAGGGGCGGGACTTATGGTGCATGTCCGGTCAGTTCAGCACAGGTTGCGCCGCCGGGCACCCGGTGGGAGTCACCCGGGAGGCGTCACGGATCAACGCCACGTGCACGGCCTTCAGCTTGACATTGTCGGGTTTCAGCACCGCTCGGTCGTACGTGAGGAAGCCGTTCAGCTCACCCTCGACGTCCGCGATCCGGGTGTACACGGCACCGTCACCGCCCTTGCAGGCCAGCGCCCGGACCTCGTCCAGCTTCATGAGGTAGTCCTCGGTGTGGGTGGCGGGGTCGACGTCGACGTAGGACTGCTGCACCGACCGGGCGTGGCCGGGCACCGCGAGCCCCAGGCCGCCGTACTCGCCGCTGACCATGGCGCGCTCGCCGTCCGGCCGGGGCGGCAGGGCGGGGCTGACGACCGACGGGCTGGACACCATGGATTCCGCTCTGCGTCCAGAGGCAGGACAAAGTCCCGGGGCCGCCCCGGCTCAGGTGACCAGCTGTCCCTTCCCGAGGGCGATGACCCCGGCCTTGGACACCGTGTACAGCTCCGCGTCGCGCTCCGGGTTGACGCCGATGGTCGCGCCCGGCGGCACCTCGACGTTCTTGTCGAGAACGGCGCCGCGCACCACCGCACCCCGGCCGATGTGCACGTTGTCGTGCAGCACCGAGCCCTGCACGACGGCTCCCGGGTCGACCAGCACACCCGGCGACAGCACGGACCGCGTGACCTGGCCGCGCACCAGGCAGCCGGCACTGATGATGGACTCGCTCGCGATGCCGCCGGCGTTGAAGCGGGCCGGCGAGAGCTGGTACGAGTGCGTGTAGATCGGCCAGCTGCGGTTGTACAGGTTGAAGGCGGGCCGCTCGGCGATCAGGTCCATGTGGGCCTCGTAGTAGGCGTCCAGCGTGCCCACGTCCCGCCAGTAGCCCTGGTCGCGGGTGGTCTCGCCGGGCACGTGGTTGGCGCTGAAGTCGTACAGCGCGGCCTCGCCGCGGTCGGTGAGCTGGGGCAGGATCGAGCCGCCCATGTCGTGCACGGAGGACTCGTCCTCCGCGTCCCGCTTGAGCGCCTCGATGAGGGCCTTGGTGGTGAAGATGTAGTTGCCCATGGAGGCGAAGATGCAGTTGGGGTCGTCCGCCAGCCCGGGCGGGGCCGAGGGCTTCTCGAGGAAGCGCTCCACCGTCTGGCCGTCCGAGCCCGGCGTGATCACCCCGAAGGACGAGGACTCGGTGCGCGGCACCCGGATCCCGGCGACCGTCACGCCCGCACCGCTCTCGATGTGCTGGTCGAGCATCTGGCGCGGGTCCATGCGGTAGACGTGGTCGGCGCCGAAGACGGCGACGTACTCGGGGCGCTCGTCGTAGATCAGGTTCAGCGACTGCAGGATCGCGTCGGCACTGCCCAGGTACCAGCGCGGGCCGAGGCGCTGCTGGGCGGGCACGGGCGTCACGTAGTTGCCCAGCAGGTTGGACATCCGCCAGGTGGTCGTGATGTGCCGGTCCAGCGAGTGCGACTTGTACTGCGTCAGGACGCAGATGCGCAGCACGCCGGCGTTGACGAGGTTGGACAGGACGAAGTCGACCAGACGGTACGTGCCACCGAAGGTCACCGCCGGTTTGGCACGGTCCGCGGTCAGGGGCATCAACCGCTTGCCCTCACCGCCCGCCAGCACGATCCCCAGGACCGAAGGACCACCACCACGCATGGCCGCTCCCCTCACGCCGATTTCCCGATGCCTGCCCCTGAGCAGCACGCCCTAAGCCTGTTTGAGGATCTCCTCGTAGAGCCGGACCGTGCGGCGGGCCACCGCGCCCCAGCCGAACTCGCCGACCGCGCGCTCCCGCCCGGCCTCGCCCATCCGCCGGGCGGCCTCCGGATCGCCCAGAACCGTGTCCACGGCCCGGGCGAGACCCGCCTCGAAATCGTCGCCGGGCGGGACCAGCAGCCCCGTGGTGCCGTCTTCCCCGACCTCCGGGATGCCGCCGACCGCCGAGGCCACCACGGGGGTGCCACAGGCCATCGCCTCCAGGTTCACGATGCCGAGCGGCTCGTACACCGAGGGGCAGACGAACAGGGCGGCGTGCGTCAGGAGCTGGATCACCTCCGGGCGCGGCAGCATCTTCGGGATCCAGAACACGCCGTCGCGGACCCCGCTCAGGTCCCCGAACAGCTCGCGGAACTCCTGGTCGATCTCCGGCGTGTCCGGGGCGCCCGCGCACAGCACGACCTGCGCGGCCGGGTCGATGTCCCGCACCGCGCGCAGCAGGTGGGGCACGCCCTTCTGGCGGGTGATCCGGCCGACGAACAGCACATACGGACGGGAGCGGTCGAGCCCGATACGGTCCAGGGCGTCCGTGCCGGGGTCGGGCCGGTACAGGCTCGTGTCGATGCCGTTGTGCACGACGTGGACCCGCTCCGGGTCCAGCGCCGGGTAGCAGCCGAGGATGTCCTCGCGCATGGCCCCGGAGACGGCGACCACCGCGTCGGCGGCCTCGATCGCGGTGCGTTCGGCCCAGCTCGACAGTTCGTAGCCGCCGCCGAGCTGCTCGGCCTTCCAGGGGCGCAGGGGCTCCAGCGAGTGCGCGGTCATCACGTGCGGGATGCCGTACAGCATCTTGGCGAGGTGGCCGCCGAGGTTGGCGTACCAGGTGTGGGAGTGGACCAGCTCGCGGCCCTCCAGGGCGGCGGCCATCGCGAGGTCGACGGAGAAGGTGCGCAGCGCGTCGTTGGCGCCGTCGAGCGCGGACCAGGGACGGTGGCGCTGCACGCCGTCGGCGCGGCCCTCGCCCCAGCAGTGCACGTCCAGGTCGACGAGCGGTCTGAGCTCGCGGGCGAGGAACTCCACATGGACGCCTGCACCGCCGTAGACATCCGGCGGGTACTCCCGGGTCAGCAATCCCACTCGCACCCGCAACTCCCTGCTCTCAGCGGCCGTTCCCTTTCATGGTCACCCAGAAGGGGCGCGTGGGGAAGAGCGGGGCGGCCGTGTGAAGCAACAGTCCCCGCAGACGCCCCCGCCGGGCACCCGGTAGTACAGGCAGCAGCTGCGGCGCCGGAAGGTGGTGCCGTCGAGGTTTCCGGCGCCGGTGAGCAGGGGATGCGCGAGGAGTTCCGCGGTCAGGGAACGGGCCCGGACGGCGATCTCCGTACGGCCGTGCCGCCGGGCCCAGCGGTCCAGTTCCCGGGCGGCGCCGGCCAGCGCGGAGGCCGCGTTGCCCCGCAGCAGACCCGGGGCGAGGCGGTGATGGGCGCGCAGGGCCGCCGCCAGGGGGACGAGGTGGCCGTGCAGGACGACGTCCGCGAGGGTCGGAGC
>NZ_JBEXSH010000078.1:0-17910 GCF_040613555.1 Streptomyces sp. NPDC006265 | reverse complement strand
CCGAACGGGACCGCTCCCTCGTCGAGGTGGGCCCCGGCCAGTCGCTGAGCGCGGTGGGGGCGGACCACCTCGGGGGGGGGGACCCGCCGGCGCACCCCGTGGTGGTGCCCTCCCTGCGGGCCGTCTACGACCGCCGCCGTCCCGACGACCTCAGCCATCTCCTGGACGCCGTCGCCCAGTTGTGGACCACCGGTGCGGCCGTCGACTGGGACGCCCTGTCGGACCCCGCCGGGCACCGCAGGGTCGGCCTGCCCACCTATCCGTTCGAGCGCACCCGCTGCCGGTTCGACCCGCCGGGTGAGCGCTCCGGGTCCTCCCGCAGGCCTTCCGCCACCGCCCGGCGGGACGATCCCGAGTCCTGGCTGCTCGCTCCCGCCTGGCAGTCGGCGCCCATGCCGCCCCCGGCGCCGCCCCGGCCCGCCGGCGAGCACTGGCTGCTCCTCGCCCCGGTCGGACAGGACGGCCTCCCGCTCCCGCTCGCGCTGAGCGTCAAGGACCGTGCCACGGCGGCCGGACATCGGGTGACCGTCGTCGTGCCCGGCGCTCCGGCCGCCGTCGACGGCCCCCGCCACGGCGTCGACCACCGGATCAATCCGGCCGACCCGGGTGCCTACGCCGAACTGGTCGCCGCGCTCGACGACGATCAGTGGCCCGCGAAAGTGCTTCACCTGTGGAGCGTCGACCCGGGCGGCGGCGACGCGGAGGACGGCGACCCGTACACACGCGGCATGCACAGCCTGCTGTGGCTGTCCAGGGCCTTGTCCGCCCGCAGCGCCGCCGCTCCCGTCGACCTGTGGGTCGTCTCCCACGGGCTCGTCGGCGTGGAACGCGCCGACCGGCCGAGGCCGGAGGTCGCCACACTGCTGGGCGCCGCCAAGTGTGTTCCGCAGGAGTACGAGGGCATCAGCGTCCGCTGCGTCGACGTCGCCCCCGACGATATCCCGGGCCCGGGCGCGGACGAACTCGCGGACCGGCTCGTCGATGTCGTCGCGGAGGCGCCCGACGAGCGCCTGATCGCCTACCGCGGACGCACCCGGTGGACGCGGACCTTCCAGCCCCTGACGCTCGGCACGGCCCGCAGCCCCCTGCGCGGCGACGGCGTGTACGTGATCACGGGCGGGCTCGGCGCGGTCGGCCTCGAACTGGCCGACCACCTGGCCGACAGGGCCGCGTCGATCGTCCTGACCGGCCGCTCCGCCTTCCCCGACGAGGAGGAGTGGGACAGCTGGACGGCCCGTCACGGCGACGACGACCCCACCAGCCGCAGGATCCGGCGGCTGCGCGCCATGCGGGAACGCGGCGCGCGCGTCCTCGTGCAACGGGCGGACGTCACCGACGAGGCGGAGATGAACCGGGCCCTCGCGGAGGCGGAGCGGCTGCTCGGACCCGTCACCGGCGTGTTCCACGCCGCCGGGATCGTGGGCGAGAACGCGTTCGCCCCCATCGACACCCTCGACCGGCGGTGGCTCGACGGCGTGATGCGCGCCAAGGTCGACGGCACGCGCGTCCTGGAACGCGTCCTCACCGGACGCGAGTCCGAGTTCGTGTTGCTGTTCTCCTCCAACGCGGCCCTGCTCGGCGGTCTCGGCACCGCTGGCTACACCTCGGCCTGTGTGTTCCTGGACTCGTTCGCCCAGGCCAGGGCCGGACGGCCGGGAACGCGGTGGATCAGCGTCGACATGGAGGACTGGATACCCGACGAGGGGCTCGGCCGCCCGATGACCAGCGTCACCCGGTACGGCGTCGGTGTCGCGGAGGGCGTTCGGTTGCTGAGCCGTATCGCGGAGAGCGCCGAGGCCGGTGTGACCACCATCGTCACCGCCGACCTGGAGGAGCGGCTCGACCGATGGGTCCGCCACCCGGAGGTCGCCAGACGCGGACGCGTACCCGCCGGCGGGGCCCGCCAGCCGCGGCCGGAGCTGAGCACCGCCTACACGGAGCCTAGCGACGCCACGGAGACGGTCATCGCGGACATCTGGGCGGAGATGCTCGGCGTCGACAAGGTCGGCCGCGACGACGACTTCTACGAACTGGGCGGGCACTCCCTGCTCGCGACGCAGATCGTGTCGCGGGCCCGCGCGGCGCTGGGCGTCGAACTGTCGCTGCTCAACCTGCTGCGCCGGCCGACCGTGGCGGGTCTCGCCGACTACGTGCGGGGCGACGAGAGCGAGGCGGCGGCCCAGGACCCCATCCCGGTCGTGCCGCGGGACGAGGCGCTGGCCCTCTCGTACGGGCAGCAGCGGTTCTGGATCATCGACCAGCTCACCCCCGGCAACTCCGTCTACAACATCCCCGACGTCGTGCGCGTCGAAGGGCCCCTCGACGCCGAGGTGCTGCGGTCCTCCCTCGACGACATCGTGGCCCGGCACGAGGCCCTGCGCACGTGCTTCGGCCTCGACGGCGAGCGGCCCACCCAGCGCATCGCGACGGACGTGTCCGTCCCGCTGCCCGTCACCGACCTGCGCGACCTGCCGGAGGGGCAACGGCGCCGGCGCTGGGAGGAACTGGCCCTGGCGGAGTCGCGGCGGGCGTTCGACCTGACCCGGGCGCCCCTGCTGCGGGCCGCGCTGCTGCGGGTGGGCGACGAGGAGCACATCCTGCTGCTCACCATGCACCACAGCGTGTCCGACGCCTGGTCCACCGGCGTGTTCGTCCGGGAACTCGGCATCCACTATGCCGGCCGCCTCGGCGCGGCCACCGAGGAACCGCCGTCGCTGCCCGTCCAGTACGCCGACTACTCCGCCTGGCAACGGGCGCGGCTCGACGGGCCGAGGCGAGAGGAACTGGTGGAGTACTGGCGGACCCAGCTCGCCGACGCACCCCAGCTCGTGGAGTTCCCGCCGGACCACCCGCGCCCGGCGGCCCAGAGCTTCGCCGGCGCGACCGTGCCGCTCACGCTGCCCGGCCCCCTCGTCAAGGGCCTCCAGCAGCTCGGCGGCAGCCAGGGCGCCACGCTGTTCATGACGCTGCTCGCGGCCTTCACGTTCCTGTTGCACCGGTACTCGGGCGAGCGGGACGTGGTCGTCGGATCGCCGATCGCCGGGCGTACCCACCCGGACGTGGAGAACCTGATCGGCGTCTTCGTCAACATGCTGGCCCTGCGCACGGACGTCGACCCCGGTCTGTCGTTCCGCGACCTGCTGGAGCGGGTCAAGGAGACGACGCTCGGCGCCTACGCCCACCAAGAGCTGCCCTTCGAGCTGGTCGTGGAGGCCGTCGCGCCCGAACGCAGCCTCGGACACGGGCAGTTGTTCCAGAATGTCCTCGTCCTGCAGAACGCCCCGCTGCCGCCTCTCGACCTCGCCGGGCTGCACCTCGAACAGGTGCCGATGCCCGCCGTCAACGCCAAGTTCGACCTCATGATCATGCTGCGTGAGACGGGTGACGAGGCGGTGGGCATCCTCGAGTACGCGACGGACCTCTTCACCGAGGAGACCGTGCGCCGGATCGGTGCCCACTTCGTCAGCCTGCTCGACAAGGTCGTCGCGGACCCCGACCGCCCCCTCGCCCGGATCGACCTGCTCTCGGACACCGAGCGGGCGAAGGTCACCGGCGCATGGGCGCACGGGCCCGAGGGCCATGCCGGCCGGCGCTCCCTGCCCGAGATGTTCCGGGAGCACGCCGCCGCCACGCCGGACACGGTCGCCGTCCGCGACGCGCTGGACCCCGCCGCGTCCCTGACCTTCGAAGAGGTCGAGGCCGTCTCCAACCAGCTCGCCAGGGAACTGCGGCGACGGGGGGTGGGCGCCGAGTCGCGTGTCGCCGTCTGCGCCGAGCGGTCCCCGGAGACGATCGTGCTGCTGCTGGCCGTCATGAAGGCCGGTGCCGCCTACGTCCCCCTGGACCCCGCATACCCGAAGGACCGGCTCAGGTTCATGCTGGCCGACTCCGGAGCCGAGCTGGTGCTGGTCGCGGGCGAGCACCGGGAACGCCTGGGCGAGGGGCCGCACACCACGCGGACGGTGGACGTCGACGCGTTGCGACAGGCCTCCGCCGGCCTGTCCACGACCCCCCTCGACCTGTGCATCGACCCCGCCCAGCCCGCCTATGTCCTCTACACCTCCGGCTCGACCGGCGTCCCCAAGGGTGTGATCGGCCTGCACGGCGGCATGGTCAACCGACTGGAGTGGATGTGGCGGGAGTTCCCCTTCCGGCCCGGAGAGGTCCTCTGCCAGAAGACCTCGCTGAACTTCCTCGACTCGTTCTGGGAGATCTTCGGGCCGCTCTGCCAGGGCGTACCGGTCGTGGTGCTGCCGCAGGCCCTGCTCATGGACCTGCCCGCGCTGGTCGCAGCGCTCGCCGAGCACCGGGTCACACGCATCGTGCTCGTCCCCTCCCTGCTGCGGGCCCTTCTCGACACGGTGCCCGACCTCGCCGGTGAACTGCCCGCCCTGCGTCTGTGGGTGAGCAGCGGGGAGGCCCTCCCGGCCGACCTCGCGGGCCGCTTCCTGAAGACCCTGCAGGGCCGGATCCTGCTCAACCTGTACGGGGCGTCCGAGATTTCCGCCGACGTCACCTGGCACGTGCTCGCCGACGCCGACGTGGCGGCGGGCAAGGTGCCCCTGGGCAGGCCCATCGAGGGAACCAGCGTGTACCTGCTCGACGAACTGATGCGGCCGGTCCCCGCCGGGGTGGCGGGGGACCTGTACATCGGCGGGCCCGCCCTCGGCCGGGGCTACGTCGGACGGCCGGACCTCACGGCCGAGCGTTTCGTGCCGAACCCCTTCCCCGACGGGCCCGGCGGACTGCTCTACCGCACCGGCGACCGTGCGCGGTTCCGGTCCGACGGGGCCATCGAGTACGCCGGACGGAGCGACCAGCAGGTCAAGGTCCGCGGATTCCGGGTCGAGCCCGCCGAGGTGGAACAGGCCCTCCTCGCCCACCCCGCACTGGAACAGGCGGTCGTGACGGCCGAGGGCGAGGTCCTGGCCGCCTACTACGTCGCGGCCGGGGGACAGCGGGCCGACGCGGAGGAACTGCGCCGGCATCTGCACGGGCGGCTGCCCGGCTACATGGTCCCCACGCTGCTCGTGCCCTGCGCCGAGCTGCCCCTGACTCCGAGCGGCAAGATCGACCGCCGGGCGCTCAGCGGTCTCGCCCGTACCGGGGCACGAACCGCGACGGCGCCCTCGGTCGCACCGCGCGACGACGCCGAACGGGCGGTCGCCGTGCTGTGGCAGGAGACGCTCGGCACCACGGGACCGGTGGGCGTCCACGACGACTACTGGGCCTCGGGCGGCTACTCGCTGCTCGCCACCCGGTTCGCCGTACGCGTCCGGGAGACCTTCGGCGCCGCCTTCCCGCTGGACCGGTTCTTCGCGGACGCCACCGTCGCGGGTGTGGTCCGGACCCTGCGGGACGACCCCGACACCGGCCACGAGGTCGACGAGCGGGCGGCGCTGCTACTGCGGGTCGCGGAACTGTCCGACAGCGACCTCGATCGACTGCTGACCCAGGAGGACGTGTGAGCGGCACCGGCGGAGACATCGCCGACAAGCGGCGGGAGGCCATGCGCCGACTGCTCGCGCAGCGCGGACTGAGCACGAAGTCCGAGTCGCGGATCGCCGCCCACCCCGAGCGCGGCAGCGCCCCGCTGTCGCACCCTCAACGCCAACTGTGGCTGTTCGAGCAGATGTTCCCCGGCACGGGGGCGTACAACGTGCCCGCGGCGGTACGGCTGACCGGCACGGTCGATGGTCCGGCCCTTCAGACCGCCCTGGACGCCTCGATCGCCCGGCACGCAGTCGTCACCGCCCGGTTCCGCGTGGACGGCTCCGAGCCCCGGCAGTATTTCGCCCCGGATCCGGTCCGGGTGCCCATCCGACGGCACGACCTGACGGGGCAGCCGGCCCCGGACCGGGAGCGCGGCGCTCTCGAGCTGGCCAGGTCCATCGCGGCCCGCCCGTTCGACCTGACCGACGCGCCTCCTCTGGCCGTCCACCTCGTCACCCTGACCGAACACGACCACGTCCTGGTGCTCAACATGCACCACCTCGTCGGCGACGCCCTGAGCTGGGGCGTGCTCCTGCGCGAGGTCGCCGCCGGCTACGACGCCGTCCTGCGCGGTGAGAAGCCCGCAGCCGAACCCACGCCCGTCCACTACGGCGACTATGCGCGCTGGCACCGCGACCGGCTGCGCGGCGCGGCCTACGACGACCAGATCGCCTACTGGGAGCGGGTGCTGACCGACCCGCCGTCCGTCCTGGAGCTTCCGGCCGATCGGCCCCGTCCGCTCACCCCGGCGTTCCGCGGCGACGTGGTGGACTTCGGCCTGGACGCCGCCACCGTCACCGGGCTCAGGGAACTCGGACGCCAGGAGGGCGCGACCTTGTTCATGGCAGTCATGGCCGCCCTCGACGTCCTGCTGTACCGCTACACCGGCCGGACCGACTTCCTCGTGGCCACCTCGGTGGCCAACCGCGGTCACTCCCAGGTCGAACCGATGGTTGGCCTCTTCGTCAACACGCTGCTGCTGCGGGCCGGGCTCGACGGTGACCGGACGTTCCGCGAGGTCCTGCGCCACGTCCGGGAAGGGACCGGTGAGGCACTCGTCCACCAGGAGGTCCCGTTCGAGAAGGTCGTCGAGCGGCTGCGCCCCGACCGCACCGGGGGAGCCGTCCCGTACTTCCAGGTGATGTGCACGCTGCGCCCCGCGCCGCGCTTTCCCGAGATGCCCGGCCTGCGGTTGAGCGACTTCCCCGTCCACAACGGGACCAGCAAGCGCGACCTCACCCTGAACCTGGTCGAGGACGGTGACACGGTCCTCGGGCAGTTCGAGTACGACACCGAGATCTTCGACCGCGAGACCGTGACCCGCCTGGCCGCGCACCTGCGGCAGTTGGTGACCGCCGCCCTCGCGGCGCCGGACACCCCGGTCGGCGCACTGCCCATGCTCACCGACGCGGACCCTGCCCCGCCTTCCGAACCGACCCTCTACGCGGCGGCGGCATCGTGCGTGCACGAGCTGTTCGCCGAGCAGGCCGACCGCACCCCGGACGCCGTCGCCGTACGCGGCGAGGACACCACACTCACCTTCGCCGAACTCGACCGGCGTGCCAACCAGTTGGCGCACCTGCTCCGAGAGGCGGGCGTGGGCCCGGAACGCCCGGTCGGGCTGTGCCTGGAACGCACCCCTGCCATGGCCGTGGCCGTGCTCGGCGTGTTCAAGGCGGGCGGCGCCTACGTGCCGGTGGACCCTGCCGACCCGGCGGCCCGGCGCGCGGCCATCCTCGCCGACTCGGGTGCCGCCCTCCTGGTCCACACGGGCGGCGCGGACCCCGCGGCCACGATCAGGACGGTGGAACTCGACCCGGACTGGACCGCGCTGCGCGATCGGCCCACCGACCGCCCCGACAGCGGGGCGACACCCGGGAACACCGCGTACATCCTCTACACCTCCGGCTCCACCGGCGCCCCGAAGGGCGTCGCGGTCGAGCACCGCCAGATCGTCAACTACACCTTCGCGGTGCTGGACCGGCTCGGCGTCGACGAGCCGCTGAGCTACGCGATGCTGCAACCGCTCACCGTCGACTCGTGCCTGACCATGCTGGTGCCTCCCCTGGTCACCGGGGGAGAGCTGCACCTGATCACCCGTGAGCGCGCCCTCGACGCGGACGCCCTGGCCGACTACATGGCTCAGCACAAGGTCGACTGCCTGAAGATCGCTCCCTCCCATCTGAAGGCCGTCATGCGGTCCGGGCGAGGCGCGGACCTGCTGCCCCGGCGTCGTCTCGTCATCGGAGGCGAGGCGTCGGGCTGGCAGTGGCTGCGCTCCGTCGCCCGCACCGCCGGTCCGGACTGCCAGGTGTACAACCACTACGGTCCCACCGAGACCACCGTCGGCGTGCTGACCTGGCCCGTTCCCCGCGACGCGGAGCCCGAGGCGGTGAACGCCCCGCTGGGAAGACCGCTGCCCAACACCACGATCCACGTGCTCGACCGCGACGGCCGGCCGGTGCCGGCCGGGGTCCCCGGCGAACTCTGCGTCTCCGGCGCCAACGTGACCCGGGGCTACGTGGGCAGACCGGACCTCACTGCGGCCGCCTTCGTCCCCGATCACCTCGCCCCGCCCGGCGGCGGCACGGCGAACCCCCCGGGCGGGGAGGGCGGGGCCCGGATGTACCGGACCGGTGACCTGGTACGGCTGCGCCGGGACGGCACGCTCGAGTTCCTGGGGCGCGGCGACGACCAGTTGAAGATCCGCGGGTTCCGGGTCGAGCTGGGCGAGATCGAGGCGGCTTTGACCGACTGCCCTCTCGTACGGGAGGGGATCGTCGTCGTCCGGCGCGACGGACAGGAGGAGCCGCGGATCGTCGGCTACCTCGTGCCGCAGGACGCCGGGGACGCCGGGGACAAGGGGGACGGCGGCGGTGCCGGGGACGCCGGCACGCATGCCGTGCTGGAGTACCTGCGAGCATGCCTGCCCCGCCACATGGTTCCCGCCGCGCTCGTGGCGCTGCCCGCGCTGCCCCTCTCCGCGCACGGCAAGGTCGACCGGAGGGCGCTGCCCGCCCCGGCGCGCACCGAAGCACCCGTGCTCGCCCCCCGCAACGACACGGAGCGCGCCGTCGCCGAGGTTTGGCGCGACCTCCTGGGCGTCGACGACGTCGGCCTCGACCAGAACTTCTTCGACCTCGGCGGCCATTCACTGCTGCTCATCGAACTGCACCGGCGGCTGGCCGCGGACGTGGGCATCCACGCCGAGCTGATGGAGCTGTTCCGCTCGACCACCGTCCGTGCCCAGGCCGCCCTCGCCGACGACGAGAGCGGCCCGGCCGGACCCGTCGGCCTGGACAGCGCCAGGGAACGCGGCAGACGGCAGCATCAGCTGCTGAGGCGCAGGCAGGCGGCTCGGCCGCAACGGCCCGCGCCATGACGGACCTTGACACCGGGAAGAGCGGCTAAGAGTATGAGCGGGACGCTGCCGCAATGTATCGACGTTCCCGCAGCGCGACCGACAGGCCGGGCCCGGGCCTTCTCCCGGGACTTTCCGCCGACCGGTCGTCTCCTTCCCGCCCCGCCCCGCCCGGTCCGCGCCGTCCTGTCGCGCACCCCGCCCGGCCGGGGCGGCTCCCGGAAACCATGACGGACACCGCCGCGTGCCCGTCACCGCGGCGGGCGATCCCGCGCGGGCAGAGTCAGTCAGAACGCACAGCGGTAGTACGGAATTGGGGGAGTACGTGGAAGAGCCCGACGACTCGCAGGAGCTGGGCACCGAGATCGCCGTCATCGGCATGGCCGGGCGATTCCCGGGAGCACCCGACCTGGAGCGGTTCTGGTCGAACCTCCAGGACGGCGTCGAGTCCGTGGCCTTCTTCGAGGACTCCGAACTGCTCGCCGCCGGCGTTCCCGAGGCGGAGTTCTCCCGCCCCGGTTACGTGAAGGCCGGGGCCCGGGCGGAGGGCGTCGACCTCTTCGACGCCGAGTTCTTCGGGTACACGCCCCGCGAAGCCACCATCATGGACCCGCAGCACCGGATCTTCCTCGAACTCGCCTGGGAGGCGCTGGAGCATTCCGGCTACAGCCCCGCCCGGATCGGGGACGGTGTCGGTGTCTTCGGCGGCGCGGGGACCAGCGCCTACCTCCCGCTCGTCTTCGCCAACCTGGAGAGCGGCGCCGCCATCGGCGCCTCCAACGTGGGGCTAGGAAATGAACTGGGCTTCCTGACCACACGCGTCTCCTACAAGCTCGGCCTGCAGGGCCCGAGCGTCCCCGTGCACACCGCCTGCTCCAGCTCCCTGGTGGCGGTCCACCTCGCCTGCCAGAGCCTGCTCAACCACGAGTGCGGCACGGCCATCGCCGGTGGAGCGGCCTTCAAGGTCCCGCCGGGCAAGGGATACCAGTACCAGGAGAGCGGCATTCTCTCCCCCGACGGGCACTGCCGTCCCTTCGACGCCGACAGCCGGGGCACCGTCTTCAACAACGGCGCGGGCGTCGTCGTACTCAAGCGCCTCGAGGACGCCCTGCGCGCCAACGACACGGTGTACGCGGTCATCAAGGGCACCGCCGTCAACAACGACGGCTCTGCGAAGGCGAGTTTCACCGCCCCCGGGGTGGCCGGGCAGAGCGCGGTCGTCCTGGAGGCCATGGAGATCGCCGGTGTCGAGCCCGACGAGATCAGCTACGTCGAGGCACACGGCAGCGGCACCAGAATCGGCGACTCCATCGAGATCGAGGCACTGACCAGGGCCTTCGACACGGGCTCGGACCGCACCGGATTCTGCGCGATCGGTTCGGTGAAGTCGAACGTCGGCCACCTCGACGCGGCCGCCGGAATCGCCGGGCTCCTCAAGACCACGCTCGCCCTGCGCCACCGCACCCTGCCGCCCACCGTCCACTTCCGTAAGGCCAACCCGGCCATCGACTTCCCCAGCACGCCGTTCCACGTCCAGCGGGAACTCGCCCCCTGGACCACTCCGGACGGCGGCCCCCGGCGCGCGGGGGTGAGCGCCTTCGGATTCGGCGGCACCAACGCCCACGTCGTCCTCGAGGAAGCACCCGAACCCGCCCCGCCCGGTCCGGCCCGGCCCTCCCAGCTGCTCGTCCTGTCGGCCCGCACCCCGCAGGCGCTGGAGCGGGCCACCGACCGGCTGGCCGCGCGCCTGCGGCAGGAGGATCTGTCGCTCGCCGACGTCGCCTTCACCCTGGCGCAGGGCCGTCAGGAGTTCCGCCACCGCCGCGTCGTCGTCGCCCCCGACGCGCCCAGCGCGGCGCACGCCCTGGAAACCCGCGACGGCGCGAGCGTGACGACCGGCACCGCCGACGCCGCCTCGCCCTCCGTCGCGTTCCTCTTCACCGGGCAGGGCTCCGCGTACCCGGGGATGGCGGCCGGGCTCTACGCGCAGGAGTCCGTGTTCCGCGCGGCCGTGGACCGGTGCGCCGAACTGCTGCGCCCCGAACTCGGCACGGACGTCCGCGACCTGCTGCTCGCCGCGCCGGACAACGAGGAAGCGGCCCGTCGGCTCGCCACCACCGCGTTCGCCCAGCCGGCACTCTTCACCCTGGAACACGCGCTGGCCGAGCTCTGGAGCTCCTGGGGCGTCACCCCGTCGGCCATGATCGGGCACAGCCTCGGCGAGTACGTGGCCGCCTGCCGTGCCGGGGTCTTCGAACTGGCCGACGCGCTCCGGCTGGTCGCCCTGCGCGGCAGGCTCATGGAGCGGCAGGCGAGCGGCGCGATGCTCAGCGTCGCCTCCGACCGGGCCACGGTGGAACGGCTCCTGCCCGCCGGACTGTCCCTCGCGGCGCACAACGGCCCGTCCGACTGCGTCGTGTCGGGCCCGGACGAGGCCGTCGCCGCGTTCGCCGCCCTCGCTGAGCGGCAGGGGATCGTGACCCGCCCGGTCGCCACCTCCCACGCCTTCCACTCCGCGTTGATGGCGCCGATGGTCGAGGAGTTCACCCGCGCCGTCGCCCAGGCCCCCCGGCACGAGCCGGCGGTGCCGTTCCTCTCCAACGTGACCGGCGACTGGATCACCGCTCGCGAGGCCACCGACCCCGCCTACTGGGGCCGCCACGTCCTCGCCACGGTCGAGTTCGCGCGGGGCGTCGAAGTGCTGGCGGCCGACCCGGAGGTGGCCTTCCTGGAGGTCGGGCCGGGCCAGACGCTGCGCAGCCTCGCCGCACGGAACCTCGCGGGTGCGCAGCCGCCGCGCCTGGTGACCGCCACGCTGCCGCACCGGCAGGACGGCCGAGGGCCGCTGGAAACCGCCCAGCGCGCCCTGGGCCTGCTCTGGCTCCACGGCGTCACCCCCGACTGGACCGGTTACCACGCCGACGAGCGGCCCCGTCGTGTGGCACTGCCGACCTACCCGTTCGAGCGCACGCGCCACTGGCTGGAGCCCGCCCCGGCCGCACCGGCGAGGCCGGGACCCCATCCGCTTCTCGACGAGTTGCTGGTGCGGACGGTGGACGAAGCGGTGTTCCTCACGTCCTTCGACCTGGATCGCCACTGGGTGCTCAGCGAGCACAAGATGCTCTCCGAGGCCATCGTGCCGGGCACCACCTACCTGGAGATGGCACGTGCCGCGGGCACGGAGTACCTCGGCGAGCAGGTCACCGTCCTGTCAGACGTCGAGTTCCAGGTCCCCCTGCTGGTCACGGCGGAGCAGCCGCGGGTCGCGCACACCATCGTGCGCTCCGACGGCGGTGACGGCGCCGAGTTCAAGGTCGTCAGCCAGGACCCGGCAGCGCCCGACGGGCGGCGGTGGACCGTCCACGTGCGCGGCAGGCTCTCGGCGGGACCCCGGCCGCCGCGCCGCGCCGACCTGCCCGCCCTCGCCGCCCGCTGCCGGCTCGCCACCGTGGACGTCGGCACCCTGCAGGCCGAGCACCGGGTCATGGACTTCGGCAGCCGCTGGCAGGACAGCCTGCGCACGGTCGACGTCGGCGTACGGGCCGCGCTCGGCCACCTGAACCTGCCGGAGCGTCACCACGAGGAAACCGGCGCCTTCGCGCTCCACCCCGCGCTGCTCGACCTGGCGACCGGGTTCCACCGCTGGGCGATGCTCCGGGGCGACGAGGCCCCCGACGCGTCCGGGCACGACTTCTACCTGCCGCTGGCCTACGACCACCTCACCGTGCACGGCCCTATGCCCTCCCGGTGCGTCAGCTTCATCCAGCCCGACCCGGACTTCCCGCAGAGCGACGAGATCCGCAAGGTCGACGTCCTGGTCTGCGCCCCCGACGGCGCCGTCGTCCTCGACATCAGGGGCTTCACCGCCAAGCGTGTCAACGACCCCCGGCGCACCGTCCGGAACGCCCGCGCGGCCACAGCGCACCACACCCTGCGCTGGGTGCCCGCGGACGGCACCGTGGCGACCGGTGACGGGGGAGCGGCACGGCGAGCGGTCGGCCATGCCCTGGTGGTCGGAACCGACTCGCCCCGGCGCGCGGCCGTTGTCGCCGAGCTGCGGGACGCCGGCGTGACCGTCGACGTGACCGGTGCCGACACCGACTGGACCACCTGGACGGATCCGCTGCCGGCGGAGACCGTGTTCGTGGCGAGTGAGGACGAAGCGGGCAGCCCCGGCCGACACGCACAGGAACGCCTCCTGGACAGCGGCGTGATGGCCCTGCTGCGTCTGGCCCAGACCCTCGGCGGGCAGGGCGCGGGCTCCCGCCGGCTCACCGTCGTCGCCGGGTACGCCGAGGACGTCAGCGGCGACGAGCCCTACCTCGTGCCCGCCCACTCCGCGCTGTTCGGCCTGGCGAAGGTCATCGGCCAGGAGCACCCCGACATCGGCTGCCGGTGCGTCGACACGGCCGTCGACGTCCCGCCCGGCGCGCTCGCCCGGGAGATCCTCGGGACGGACCCGGCGGGGCAGGCCGCCCTGCGCGCCGGCGGCCGCTACGTCCTCGAACTCGTCGAAACGGATCTGCGCCCCGACCCGGAGGACCTCGCGGCCGTGCCGGACGGCGTCCACCTGATCACCGGCGGCCTCGGCGGACTCGGTCTGGAGATCGCCCGGTCAATCGCCGCGGCCCGGCCCGGAGCGAGGATCGCCCTGGTCGGCAGACGCGGACTGCCACCCCGTGAGCAGTGGCCCGACGTGCTGCGCGACGGGCCGGCCGGCCAGGCCGAGCGGATCCGCCTCATCGAGGAGATGGAGTCCCACGGCGCCCGCGTCCTCGTGCGCCCGGGCGATGTCTGCGACCACGGGGACATGGCCCGCGTCATCGCGGACGTCCGCCGCGACCTCGGCCGCGTCACCTGGCTGATCCACGCGGCGGGCACCGCGGGCGACGGCTTCCTGATGAACAAGTCGCCCGACGTCTACCGGGCCACCCTGGCCCCCAAGGTCACGGGCGCGATGGTGCTGGACGACGTCACCGCCGACGACCCGCCCGAACTGATGGTGATGTTCAGCTCGACCACCGCCCTGTTCGGCTCACCGGGCCAGGGCGACTACACGGCGGCCAACCTCTTCCTCGACGCGTACGCGGCCTGGCGCGGCAAGCGGGGGCTGCGCACGATCACCCTGAACTGGACCGACTGGCTGGGCACCGGCATGGCCGCCGACCACGGCGTCCAGCGTGACCAGGGCTTCTTCCGGTCCGTCGAGATCGAGGACGCGGTGGTGAGCTTCCACGCGGCCGTCCGGTCGGAGCACGTGCGGGTGATCGTGGGGGAGATCAACCACGACGCGCTGACCGTGCTGGACCCGGCCGTGCTGCGGGCGCGTATGGCTGCCTCACCCATCCGCCTGAGCGAGCCGATCCGGCGGGCCGTGGCCGCCGTGGCGGCGACCGCCGCCACCCGGACCGCCGCGGGGCCCCCGGCACCCGTCTCGGAGGTGACACTGCTGGGCCGGCCGGACGGCGAGTACAGCCCCATGGAGGAGACCCTGGGCAGGCTGTGGGCCGCCGAGTTCGGCATCAGTGAGATCGATGTGTCCGCCACCCTGTTCGACCTCGGAGGCGACTCGCTGCTGGCACTGCGCCTGTCCAACACCCTGCAGGAGGCCCTCGACGTGAAGACGTCGATCGCCGACCTGTTCGCCCACCCGACGGTCGCCGACCTCGCCCGGCATGTGACCGCCGACGAGCAGGCGACAGACCCCGGGGATGCCCCGCACGCGGTGACGGCCCCGGACACCGCGCCCACCCCGCCCACCGGGACCGTCCCGGACGAGGCGGCCGGGGAGGAGACCGACCCGGGCTGGTTCGGCCTCTGGAACGCCCAGAGCGGCATGTGGCTGCAGCACCAGTTGGGGGAGGGCCGTGCTGAACTCAACCTGCCGGTGTGGACGCACGTGCACCGCGCCGTCGACCACGACGTCTTCCGCAGAGCCGTCGCGTATCTGATCGACCGCCACCAAGCGCTCCGCCTCGTGTTCCGGGACACCGCGGACGGGCCCCGCCAACGGGTCCTGCCCGCCTTCGACCTCGACGTCCCGCTGGTCGACCTGAGCGCCCACCCCGACCCCGAGGCGGAGGCCGAGCGGCTGATCCGCGCGGACAGCGCCACCCCGTTCGACGCCCTGGACAGCCCGCCGCTGCGCGTCGCGCTCTACCGGCTCGGCCCCGAACACCACTGCGTGTACTACACCATGCACCACCTCATCTCCGACGGCACCGGCATCGGGATCTTCCTGCGGGAGCTGCTGGAGACGTACGAGGCGCTCGCGCGGGACGAGGAACCGTCACTGGAGCCGCTGGAAACGACGTACGAGAAGCTGATCCGCGGCCGGTTCGCATGGCTGGCCGGCCCCGAGCGCCCGGCCGCCGAGGCCTACTGGCTCGACGAGCTGGCGGGCCCCCTGCCCCGGCTGCACATCGGTGACTACGACGCGCCCGGCGCCGAGGTGTCCAACGAGACCATGGACTTCACGGTCGACCCGGACCTGTCCGAAGCCGTCGGGGCGCTCGCCAGGAAGTGGGACGTCACCGTGCACGTCCTCCTTCTCAGCGCGTACGCCGTGGCGCTGCGGGGCATCGGGTCGGACGACGACATGGTGATCTGCGTGCCGTTCTCCGGGCGGGACAGCAAGAGCATGAGCCACCACCTGGGCATGTTCGTCAACCCGCTTGCCGTGCGCCTCACTCTCTCCGACACCGACACGTTCGACGAACTGGTCCGGCGCGCCCAGGCCAAGAGCGTCGGCGCCTACGCCCACAGCCGCTACCCGTTCACGCTGATCGCCGAACGGCTGGCGCCCGCCGACGGCGCGCCCCGCGACGGCCGGAACCCGGTCTTCTCGACCGCGTTCCAGTTCACCGACTTCCTGCCGCCCGCCAACCAGACCTCGCAACTCGACATCTGCCTGTACGGCAAGCCGGGACAGGACGGTCTGGGCATGCGGCTCACCTACAACTCGCTGCGGCTCACCGAGTCGGAGGCCATGGAGGTACGGACGGCCTTCCTCGCCGTGCTGCGCGAGGTGACGACCGACCCAGGCAGCGCATTGGCGGCCCTGGCCGAACCCATGCGGCGGGCGCGCCGGGGGGGCGTCGTCGCCCCCAGGGGCCGCCGTCTGGGAGCCCTGCGGTCCACCCGGGCTCCGGGCGTCTGAAGGACCGGCAGCCCGGGTCCACAACCGAGTCCGCCCGACCGGCGGACTCGCTCATTCGAGGAGGAAGAGGTCCATGGACGAGCGACAGGAAGAAACCCGTTACGTCGTGGTGGTCAACCACGAGGAGCAGTACTCGATCTGGCCGCTGGGCCGCGAGATTCCCGAAGGCTGGAAGGACGCCGGACACGAAGGCCCGAAGGACGCCTGCCTGGCCCACATCAACGAGGTGTGGACCGACATGCGTCCGCTGAGCCTCCGGTTGAAGATGGAGACCGAGAACACCCGATGACGACCCTTGTCCGGCCGTTCGTCCACAGGCCCCACGCGAGCATGCGGCTGCTGTGCCTGCCCCACGCCGGAGGCGGCGCCTCGGCGTACCGCGGGTGGGCGACCGAGCTGCCCGACGGCATCGAGCTGTGGGCGGTCCAGCCGCCCGGCCGGGAGGACCGGGTCATGACCCCGCCTCTCGACCAGATGGACGACCTGCTCAACGAGCTGGTCCCCGCCGTCGTCCCGCTGCTGGACCGGCCGTTCGCCCTGTTCGGCCACAGCATGGGCGCCGTGGTGGCATGGGAGCTGGCCCGGGCGCTGCAGCAGCTCGAAGCCGGCTCGCCGGTACGGCTGTTCGTCTCCGGCAGTGTGCCGCCGCAGATCAGGGACCTACCGGAGAGGCCGCTGCACGCCCTGTCCGACGCCGAGCTCTGCGACCGGCTCAGGGAGTGGGGCGCGACCCCGGAGGCCGTGCTCGCCGACCCGGAGCTGATGGCGCTGTTCCTGCCCGTCATACGAGCGGACCTCGCCGTGGTCGAAAGCCGTGTCCACCGCACCGAACCCCTGCTCACCTGCCCCGTCACGGCCTACGGCGGCACCGAGGACGGCAGCGTCGGCAGTGACGTGCTGGCGCGGTGGGGCGAGGTGACGACCGGCCCCTCCAACTGCCGCATGTTCCCCGGGGACCACTTCTTCCCGCACTCCGCGCGCTCGGCCGTTCTCGCGGACATCGCCGACCGGCTCGGCGCGGACTCGCACTACCGAAAGGCTGGAACGGCATGACCTCGCAGCACGGAACCGGCCCGCAGGGCGACACGCACACCCCCTCCGTCACGGACGTCGTGACCTCCGTGTGGGCGTCCGTGTTGCGCATCGACCGCCCGAACCCGGACGCGAACTTCTTCGCCCTCGGCGGCAACTCGCTCCAGGGCGCCCGGATGGTCGGCCGGCTCCGCGAGGAACTGGGCATCCGCATCCCGCTCAGCGCGCTCTTCGAAAGCCAGACGGCCGCCGAACTGGCCGCCAGGATCGAGGACCTGCGGGGGGACGCGCCACGCACCGGCGTCACCGTCCCGCCGTACACCGAGCGGACCGGGGGGACCTTCCACGCACCGGCCTCCTTCGCCCAGCAGCGCCTGTGGGTGGAAGAGCACATCCTGGGACCCAGTTCCCGGTACAACGTCCCCGCAGCCGTGGAGATCGAGGGAGACCTCGATGTCGCGGCCCTGCGCCTGGCCCTCCAGACGCTGGTCGACCGGCACGAGCCGTTCCGCACCGGCATCCGCGCTGTCGGCGGCGTACCCCACCAGGTGGTCGAGGCCGCCGTGGAACTGCCCTTGGAGATCGTCGACCTTCAGGGCGAGCCGGACGAACTGCGGGAGCAGGTCCTCGTCGACCGGATCGGCGCCTCGGCGCAGCGGCCGTTCGACGTCGAACGGGGCCCGCTGCTGAGGGCGGAGCTGTACCGGCTGGAGGACCAGTGGCACGTCCTGCTGGTCAACATGCACCACGCCATCACCGACATCCACTCGTTCGAGCTCGCGGTGGCGGAGCTGCTGGAGCTGTACGCGACGGCCGCCAAGGGCACCGTCCCGCCGGCCGAACCGCCGGCCCTGCAGTACGCCGA
>NZ_JBEXSH010000077.1:0-17963 GCF_040613555.1 Streptomyces sp. NPDC006265 | reverse complement strand
GACGGCAATCTGGAAGTGCTGGGCCGGGTCGACGACCAGATGAAGATCCGCGGGTTCCGGGTCGACCCGGCAGAGATCGAGGCCGCGCTCGTCTCCCGTCCGGATATCGGTCAGGCGATGGTGCTGGCCCGGACGCGTGACAACGGCGACCGGGACCTGGTCGCTTACTACACGCCCGCCTCGCCAACGACCGGCGGCGAGGCGGCGCAGCGAGCGCGACTGCGGTCGGCACTCGGCGAGGTCCTGCCGGGCTACATGATCCCGGCAGCCTTCCACGCGGTGGAACGGCTGCCCGTCGCGCCCAGCGGAAAGCTCGACCGCAAGGCCGTACCGGAATCCGGGGCCGCGCCGACGACGGCCGGCGCCGACGACCGTCCGGTGGTGCAGGGGATGGCACAGCTGTGGTGCCAGATCCTGGGTGTGGACTACGTCCGTCCGCATGATGACTTCTTCGAGCTGGGCGGCAACTCGCTGCTGGCCATGGAGATGCTCGCCCGGACCCGCGTCATATTCGGCATCGGCGTGACACAGATCCGCGACCTGACCCGTTCACTGCTGCGGCAGCCGATGCTCGCCGCGTTCGCCGAGTCCGTGCGCCAGGCACGTGCCGGCACGCTGACCCGCCCGGACGGTTTGAGCGTCGACTTCGCCTCGGAGACCGATCGGCGCGTTCCGGTGGTGGGCCGTGACGCGCCGACTCCGGATCACCGCCACTCCGGCGACGTCCTTCTCACCGGGGCGACGGGATTCTGCGGCTCCCACATGATCGACGAGCTGCTGCGCAGCACGACGGGCCGGATCTTCTGCCTGGTCAGGGCCTCGGACGAGCAGCAGGGCATGGAGATGATCCGCGCGAGCCACCAGCGGTACGTCCTCAGGGATCTGTCCAGTACGCGCGTCCAGCCGGTCCTCGGTGACCTGGGCAAGCCCGGACTGGGGCTGTCTCCCGGCAGGTTCCAGGAGCTGGGATCGACCATCGACGCCATCTACCACTTCGGCGCTCAGGTCAACTTCATCTACCCGTACCACGAGTTGCGCGCGGTCAACGTCGACGGAACATACGAGATCATCCGCCTCGCCGCCGGCCGGGCCGTCCCCGTCCACTTCGCCTCCAGCATGGCGGTGCTCGCCGGATTCGGACCGGCCGGCGTGCGCGAGGTGACCGAGAGCACGCCGCTGGGCTTCCCGGAATATCTGTCGGTGGGATACGTGGAGACCAAGTGGGTCGCCGAGGCGCTGCTGAAGAAGGCATCCGACGCGGGACTGCCGGTTGCCGTCTACCGTCTGATGGACATCGCGGGCAGCAGTGGAACCGGCGTGATGAACACCAACAGCGAGATGGCCGCCCTCTTCGGCTTCATCGCGCGGACCGGTCTGTGCCCTGACATCCGGCTGCCGCTGGACTTCCTGCCGGCCGATCGCCTGGTCCGCGCGATCGGACACATCGCCACCCGCCGTCCTCCGCGCGGCGAGGTCTATCACCTCACCAACCCCCGTCCCGCACTGCTCGATTCGCTGGCCGAGCGCATGCGCCACCGGGGGTATCCGGTCCAGGAGATCCCGTACGCCGAGTGGATCGCCGCTCTGGTGAAGTATGCGGCCGGGCACCCCACCGACGCGATAACGCCGTTCGTGCCGCTCTTCGTCGATCTGTGCCACGGCGCCGACATCACCGTGAGCGAGATGTACTTTCAGGGCGTTTTCCCGGAGTTCACCCGCGACAACGCCGAGCAGGCACTGGTGGGCGCCGGGATCGGCATTCCGCCCGTGGACGCGCAGATGATGGACCGCTTCATCGATTTCCTGCAACAGGCTGAGCACACGGGGCCGGTGACGAACCGGGGGCAGGGAGCGGCACGGTGGTGAGCCGTTGCCCCGGATGGGCGGCGCTGGACGTGCTGGAAGCGGCGCCCGACGGTCCGGTGGCGTTCTCCGCCGACCTCAGTCCCGCCGGCCTCCTGGCGGCGTACCGAGCCGGGGTCTATCCGTTCCCGGCATCCGACGAGTACACCCGTGCCCTCAATGAGGTGGTCTTCGCCGATCAGGTGCAGGAGGGCCGCATCCCGCTCGTGGGGGAGGAGGAGCCGGCCGATCCCTTCGCCGTTTCCTGGTGGTCACCCGACCCCAGGCCGGTGCTGCCCGTCTCGGCGGCGCATCTCAGCCGTAGCCTCGCCCGGCGGCTGCGCAACGGTCTGTCGTGGTCGACCAGCCTGAACCAGGGGTTCGAGCAGGTCGTCCGCGCATGCCGCGGCGACCGTGTCCCGCTGTGGCTCACCGAGGAGCTGATCGCCAGCCTGGTCCGCCTGCACGAGCTGGGTCATGCCCACAGCGTCGAGGTGTGGGACGACGGGAATCTGGTCGGCGGCGTCTTCGGCCTCAGGGTCGGACCGGTCTTCAGCATGGACTCGATGTTCTTCCGGCGTCCGGGCGCCTCGAAAGTGGCGGTGAGCGACCTCGCCGCGCGTTTCGCCCAGGCCGGCGGCGAACTGCTCGACGCGCAGCGGGACAGCCCGCACGTCCGCGATCTCGGCGGCATCCTCATGCCCCGAGAGCAGTACGTGCGACGCCTCCGCCGCACCGCGCATGACAGCCTCCCGATGCCCGCCGCCACCTTGCCCGCCCGCCGCCTCGCCAAGCCCGCGGGACCGCCCTGACCATGTTCGTCGCGCCGCGTGGCGCCCCGGGGGTGCTCATCCGGGGCTCTCTGCCGGAGCCTGCCCGTCACCGTCGGTGACAGTGGGGTGGTCGCCGGCCCGGACGCGGGACGCCGGGGTCGAGCGGCTCCGGGCGGTGGGCTCCAGGCGGTGGGCTCCGGGCACACCTCGGCGCGGCGGATGCCTCCGGCAGACTGCCCGGCCTTCCGGGCGCGGCACCCCGAAGTGGGGGACTGTGGGGCTTATGTGGTGAAAGTTCACTAGCGGTTCTGGTGTGTGACTGACCAGTCCGACTTCGTGGACGGGACGGTGATGTTCCCACCGCGCGTACTCGTGATCGAGGACGACCAGGATGTGAGCGCCCTGCTGGAGCGGCACTTCCGCGAGCGGGGATGCCCAGTGGCCGTCGCGCATTCGGGGGAGGAGGGGCTCGGCCTCGCCTTTGCCGACCCGCCGGACATCGCGGTCGTCGACGTGATGCTGCCCGGCATCGACGGACGGGAGGTCGTCCACAGGCTGCGGGCGGACGACCGGACGAGGAGATGCCATCTGGTTGTCACCTCGGTGCTCGACCCGGAAGATCTGATCGGCCTCGCGGACGAGGTGCTGCCCAAGCCGTTCCGGCAGTCGGCCGTGGTGCGGCTCGTTGACTCCTACCGGAGCTCTGTGGCCCATGAGTCCCAGGAGGAGTAATGGCTCATGTCCTGATCGCTGACGACGACGCGGACATCCGGGATCTGGTGGCGTTCAAGCTGACCCAGAGCGGTCACCGGGTCACGGCCGTGGAGGACGGTATGGCGGCGCTCCGGGCGGCGCGTGAGAGCACGGTGGACCTGGCACTGCTCGACATCCGGATGCCGGGCATGTCGGGTCTGGACGTATGCCGGGAGCTGCGCGCCATGGCCGAGACCGCCACACTCCCCGTCATCATGATCACCGCCCGGTCTCAGGAGGCGGACGTCGAGGTCGGCTTCGCGGCGGGAGCCGACGACTACATCATCAAGCCGTTCAGCCCGCGAGAGCTCTCCAGCAGGGTCACCGCGGTGCTCAACCGGGTGGAACGGTGATTTCCGCCGGCATCGTCCGCGGCGCGTTGCTGATCCTGCTGGCCGTCGTCCTGGCGCTGAGCCTGCTGATCGTCGGCAACCGTCTCGTCCGCAGGCACCGTGAGCGCAGACGCGAGCGGATCGTGGCACCGGTGCGCGGCTCCCTGTTGCAGCTCCTGTGCGCGGAGGAGGATGAGCAGACCGAGCTGCTGAACCGGCTCGCGGAGACCGACAGACGGACCTGGGCCGCCCTGGAGCCGACCCTTACCGCGCTGCTGGGCAAGGTCGCCGGCGGGGCCCGCACGGCGCTGGTCCGCCTGTACGAGCTGCGGGGGGCCGCCGTGGACGCCGTCGCCGACCTGTCGAGCCGCAGCGCGGTCCGGCGGGGGCGCGCCGCGCAGGTGCTCGGTCAGCTCAGCCACCGTCCCGCCGCCCCCTCGCTGTGCCGTCTGCTGGCCGACCGCGACCCCGAGGTACGCCTGGCCGCCGCCCGGGCGCTGGGCCGGTGCGGGGGACCGGAGGCCGTGCCGTACCTGCTGGAGTGCCTCCACGGGCGGCGGGCCGTGCCGCCCGCCGCGGTCACCAGGGCGCTGGTCTCCCTGGGACCGGGGGCACAGCGGAGTGTGGCCGCGGGACTGGAACACCCGCAACCTCTCGCCAGAGCCGTAGCCATCGAGGTCCTCGGCGCGACCGGTGTGGTCTCCCATACGTCCGAGATCGCCCGTGCACTGCGCGAGGACCCCCAGATCGAGGTCCGCGTCAAAGCGGCACGCGCGCTGGGCAGACTGGGCATGCCCGAGGGCCTGGAGCCGCTGCTTGCGGCCGTCCGGCCCGGTCAGCCCGTTGCCCTCCGCATGGTGGGCGCCGGGGCCCTCGGCACTCTGGGAGCCCTCGCCTCGACGGGCCCGCTCGCTGAGCTGCTCGGCGATCCCGACCGGCATGTGACAGCCACCGCGGCTCGCGCACTGCTGCAACTGGGTCCGGAAGGACGGGCCGAGCTGCAGGCGGCGGCCGACGACAGCTCCAGCGGACCCGCCGCCGCCCAGGCCAGAGCCGTGCTCGCCGAATCGGCGGTCGGGGCCGCACGCGATGACGTCCGTGCGGAGGTGGCGCTGTGAACATGGCGGCCGGTGAACCGTGGGCGTCGCTGCTGGGCGCGGTGCACACGCTGATCGCCGTGTGCGACAGCGCGGTGATCGTGTACTTCCTGGCCATCAACACCAGCTATCTGGTGCTGATCCTCATCGCTCTCGGGGAGTTCGTCAGAACGCTGCGCCGGGCTCCCTTCGCGGGCCATGACGAGGCCGCCAGCAACCCTCTCACCCCACCCGTTTCCGTGATCATGCCCGCGCACAACGAGGCGGCCGGCATCGCCGAAGCGGTCCGGGCCATGTTGCTGCTGCGCTACCCGGAGTTCGAGGTCGTCGTCGTCGACGACGGCTCCACCGACGGCACGCTGGACGCCCTGCGGGAAGCCTTCGACCTCGCCGAGGTGGAGTACGTGGTGCCCGACGACATCCCCGTACGCGGCAGGGTCACCTCCGTCCATCTGCCCAGGGGCGGCCCCGTACGCCTTGTGGTGGCCCGCAAGGACAACGGCGGCAAGGCCGACGCGCTCAACGTCGGAATCAACCTGGCGCGCTACCCGCTGGTGTGCATGGTGGACGCCGACTCGATCCTCGACTCCCAGGCGCTCCTCGCGGTGGCCAAACCGTTCTGCGACGACCCGCAGCGGGTGGTCGCCTCCGGCGGCGTGGTAGGCCTCGCCAACGGCTGCACCGTCGTGGCGGGACGGGTGGTCGAGGCGCGTGTGCCCCCGGACCTGCTCGGACGCGTTCAGGTCGTCGAGTATCTGCGCGCCTTCCTGCTCGGCCGCACCGGATGGTCCAAGCTCGGCAGCCTGCTGATCATCGCCGGGGCCTTCGGTCTCTTCCGCAAGGACGCCGTCGTGACGGTCGGCGGGATGGACCCCGACTGCATCGGCGAGGACGCCGAGCTGGTCATCCGCCTTCACAAGCACATGCGCGGGCTGGGCCGCGACTACCGCATCGTCTTCGTCGCCGAGCCGATCTCCTGGAGCGAGGCGCCCTCGCAGCGGAAGGTCCTGGCCCACCAGCGGCGGCCCCGGATTTCCCCTCGCCCGGGTGTGGTCCGCAGAGGGGGGCCTTCTGTCCGACGAGGAGCGAAGGCGCATTCCGACCTTCCCGGCCGACGTGATTCGCGAACACTACAGGCGGGGAACGCCCTGGCTGGTCACCGACCTGCCCCAATACGTCTCCGAGACCAGGCCCGTGCCAGGTGCCCCCGGTTCCTTCGGGAAGACCGGTATGCCGGCCGAGAACCGCGCTGCCGCGGCGGCGCTGGGCCTGGATTCGGCGGTGATCATCCCCATAGGGGTGGGGGAGGAACCGATCGGTGCCGTGTCCGTGGCCCGTACCAGCGCCGACCGCCCCTGGCGCCCGGTGGACATCGAAATCGCCGAGTCCATGGCCGGCGGCATCGGCCGGGCGCTGCACACCGCCCTTCTCTACGAGAAGGAGTCGGGCCTGGTCGACAAGCTGCGCGCCCTGGACAAGGCCAAGAGCGACTTCCTGTCCACCGTCTCCCATGAGCTGCGCACCCCGCTGACCAGCATCGTGGGATACATCGAGCTGCTGAAGGACGAGGACACCGGTCCGCTCTCCCCGTCCCAGCTGCGCATGCTGGACGTCGTCGACCGCAACGCCAACCGGCTGCGGGCACTGATCGAGGACCTGCTCACGCTCTCCAGGATCGAGTCGGGAGCGTTCATCTCCCAAAAGGCGCCGATCGACCTGCGACAGCTGGTGGCCTCGGCGGCCGACGCGATCAAACCGGCCGCCGAGGCCGCCTCGGTCAGACTGGAGACGCGCTGCCCCGAGCAGCCGCTGGTGCTGGAGGCGGACGGCGAACAACTCGACCGGGTCCTGATGAACCTGCTGTCCAACGCGGTGAAGTTCACCCGCGGCGGCGGGACGGTCAGCGTACGAGCAGAAGCGCAGGACGGGGAGGCGGTCCTGAGCGTGAGCGACACCGGCATCGGTATCCCCGCGGCCGAGCAGGAGAAGCTGTTCCAGCGGTTCTTCCGTGCCTCGAACGCCACCGAGCAGGCCATCCCGGGAACCGGTCTGGGGCTGACCATCGTGCACACGATCGTGGCGAACCATGGCGGCCGGACACAGGTGCGCTCCGAAGAGGGCCGGGGCACCACGATCACCACCTGGCTGCCGCTCACTGGTACGGACGGTGCGGCGGGCACCGCTTGAACGGCGTTGCCGCGGCTTGAGGATTCGGAGGTGTCGTCTTGGAGGTGATACGCCGTCCGGTCCGGGCACGGCAGCTCGCTGAAGCGGCCGTGGGCGGCGTACGCCGCCGGGAAACGTGAGCCGCTCCTGCCCGGACTTCGGGACGAGGCGTGCAGGGGACGGGGATCACTGTGGTCGGCGTGGCCGAAGTCCTCGGCAGGGCGTCCGGCCCGGGACGGACCGACCCGTTCGTGAGGAGAGCGGGGACGACCCGCGCGGGTACGGCGGTGACGGCCCGCTGCGACGCCTTGGCGTCGCCTCCGGACATTGAAGGGCCGTCAGAATGCTGTCAACGGAAGCCATGGCAGGCGGGTGCCCGGTGACCGGGCTCCCCGGATGCCGCAGCCGGACCGCAACGCGTTCACCCTCCGCTCCCTCGATTTGCGATCTTCAGTGGTTCATTCTTTGCTTGATATGTCCGACGAGCGGATCGCTTGATCGCCGTCATCGCACGCCGCACCGAACCGTCGCGACCGGTCTGTTGGTGGTCCCGGCCACGCTTCGTGGTCGCGACTGACATGTGGA
Organism: Streptomyces sp. NPDC006265; assembly: GCF_040613555.1. Classification (NCBI taxonomy): domain Bacteria; kingdom Bacillati; phylum Actinomycetota; class Actinomycetes; order Kitasatosporales; family Streptomycetaceae; genus Streptomyces; species Streptomyces sp. NPDC006265. Next base: position 10,415 of record NZ_JBEXSH010000077.1, on the reverse strand, counting down.
GGCGGACGATGGAACCGGAATCGAGAGCCACGCCGCGGCAGTATGCGGCCGACGACGAGGAGCGGTTTCGGCTGCTGCTCAAGAATTCCCCCGACATGGTCTTCCGCCGGACGTTGGACGGCCTCTACCGGGAGGTGTCCGCCGCGGGGCAGGAACTGCTGGGCCGTCCGGCCGAGGAGATCGTGGGGACGTCGGTGAAGTCCTGGGTCCATCGGGCCGATGTGGAGGAATTCGAGTGGGCCGAGCGCGATCTGCTCCGCGACGGCCGGGTGGCGGTGTGTCTGCGTCTGCGGCATACCAACAGGCACTCGTTGTGGACGGAGATGACGTGCTGGGTGGTGCGGGACTCCGCAGGCGAGCCGCTCGAAGTGCGCGGGTTCATCCGTGAGGCGGAGGGGCAGCGGCGCAGGGAGGAAGCGCTGCGGCTGTTGCAGGATCAGGCACGTTCGGTCATCGAGACCGCCCGGGACGCCTTCGTCTCCATTGACGAGGACGGCCTGTTCATCGACTGGAACCTGAGCGCTGAGAAGCTGTTCGGATTCAGCCACCACGAGGTGATGGGCCGTCCGCTGACGGAGACGCTCATTCCTGAGCGCTACCACGCCGCGCACCGGACCGGTCTGCAACGGGTGTTGGCCGGCGGAGAGCCTCATGTGCTGGGCGGTCAGATCGAGCTCACCGCCCGTCATCACGACGGTCACGAGATCCCGGTCGAACTGGCGGTGTGGCGGCTGAAGTCGGCGAAGCCGCCCACCGGGGCCATCTTCTGCTGGTCGAGGACAACGAGATCAACCAGATGGTCGCCCAGGGCTTGCTCACCCGGCTCGGCTACAGCACGGACATCGCCGCCGACGGCGCCCAAGCCCTGCTCATGACCGAGGAGCACAGTTATCATGCTGTCCTCATGGACTGCCAGATGCCCCGGATGGACGGCTACACCGCCACCCGTGAACTGCGCCGCCGGGAACGGGACCACGGCCACCTGCCGGTGATCGCCATGACCGCCGGTGCCCTCGCCGAGGACCGGGACCGGTGCATGGCCGCGGGCATGGACGACTACGTCTCCAAGCCCGTCAGCGCCGACGAGCTGGAACACGCCCTCGCGCGCTGGGTCAACGTCACCGCACCGCAGGCGGGCAACGAGGACCTGCGCGCCTCCGTCGAGTACCGGCTGGACGAACTGCGCGGCGCCGACACCCCGGCCGAGCAGGAACTGGTCGACAGGCTGGTGGACCACTTCCTCGTCCGGGCCCCTGAGATGACCAGTGCGCTCTACCACGCGCTGGGCCGCCACGACTCGCAGGAGATCGCAGACCAGGCTCACAGCCTCAGAGGCGCCGCCGGGAACATAGGCGCCGTGGGCCTCGCCGCCTGTTGCCAGGAGCTGGAAGAGCACGCGCGGTCCGGAGAGCCGGCCTCACTGGCCGAGGCCGCTCCCCGCCTCCAGGACGAACTCGACCGGACCTGCCGCACCCTCGAGACGGTCCGCTCCCATCCTCCAGGCCAGGAACCCGGCTGACGGGTCCCCTGGATATCGCCCCCCGGGCGTATCGCCCCCCGGGCGGGCGTACGGGCCGGAGGGAAGGAGAGCCTGTGGGCAAGATGCAAGTCTCGTTGCCCGCCCGCCGTGATGCGACGGCCTGGGTGTATGTGGCAGCAGGGGCCGTGATGATCGTCATCTATCTGGGCACCTCCTCCGCGGCTCGTTACATGCTGCCCGTACTGATAGCCGCCTCGGTCGTCTTCGCGATCGCAGGGGGAGTGATCAGGAACGGGCCGCAGCCGGTCCTTCCGTGGCTCCTCTTCGCGGCGGCCATGGCACCGTTCGCGGTGGCAGACGCGATCTGGGGCCTGTACCAGGTCCGTGACGCAGAGGTTCCGTTCCCGGGCGTGGCCGACATTCTCTACCTGGGCAGCTACCTGTTGTTCGCCGCGGGGCTGGTGACGTTGGCCCGGCAGCATTCAGGCCGCTTGCACTGGGCGGGGTGGCTGGACGCGGGAATCGTCACCATGGGGTTCGGCATCCTGTCGTGGGCGTTCATCATCGCCCCCTACCTGCGCAGCGAGCTGTCCGCGTGGCCGCTCGCGGTGTCCATCGCCTATCCCGTCGCCGACCTGGTGCTGCTGTGCGTGGCTGCCCGGTTGATGTTCACCACCGGCAAGCGCACGCCCTCGATTCTTCTGTGCAGCGGATGGCTGCTGGTCCTCCTCGCCGCCGACGGCCTCTACTACGGAACGATGGCCACAACCGGGAGCGCGATCGCGGAGGACGTCTCCGAAGTGGGGTGGATGGTGTCGTCTCTCCTGCTGGGGGCTGCGGCACTGCACCCGTCCGTCGGCTGGGCGGCACACCCGTCGGACGGCAAGGAAGGGATGCCCCGGAAGCGACTGTCGATCCTGATCGCGCTCATCCTGGTGGGGCCGTTGATCGTGCTGGCCAATGTCGGGGACCTCCGGAGCCAGCCCGTGAACATCACGGTGATCGTCGGTATGCTGGCGGGCCTTTCGCTGCTACTGGTGCTGCGCATCGCGTTCCTGGCCCAGTACGCCCACAGCAGAGCCAACGAAGCCCGGACACAGGCCCACTACCTCGCAGCATCACTGCGCGAACAGGAAGAGCTCCAGAAGCAGCTGAGCCATCAGGCGACCCACGACCCGTTGACGGGGCTGGCCAACAGAGCACTGCTGGCCAGCGCCTGGAGTCTGCTCTCAGCCGGTGCTCCGTCACTTTCCCCGCCGCGTTGCTGATGCTCGATCTCGACGGCTTCAAGGAGGTCAACGACACCCTGGGCCACCCGTCCGGCGACGAACTGCTCGTCGACGTCGCCCGGCGGCTGACGTCCAGGGTCCGTGCGCAGGACATGGTGGCCAGGCTCGGCGGGGACGAGTTCGCGCTCCTCGCGGAAGGCGTGGACTCCAGCACACTCTGCGACTACACCATGCGGATCCTCGACTCCTTCATGGACTCCTTCATCCTCGACCGCGGCCATTCGGTCCGCGTGACAACAAGCATCGGGGCACGGAGCATCACCAGGCCGACCACTCCGGCAGAGGCGCTGCGGGATGCAGACATCGCCCTGTACCGAGCCAAAACCGCAGGCAAGAACCAGGCCGTGTTGTTCGACCCTCCGTAGCGGTCGTCGCGATCCGGGCCTCGACTGCGCCGCCTCATCCGCCGGCCCTGCATTCACCTCCTCCTCAAAGACGCACCCAAGAGCCTCCGCTGGGGAGGACTACCGCGATCTGCTGGTCCGCGCCAGTTTGGCGGCCCGATCGTGCGGGTCCGGGACAATCGCAACACCCGTTCGGAGGCCGGGCCGAAACGGTACGACGCCGAGCACGACTGACTCACCACCGTCCGCCTTCCGCCCGACCTGAACCCCGTCGAGGCCCTCTGGTCACTGGTAGGGAGATATGGCCGACACCGCCTTCGGTGCACCCGACCACCTCGACCGTGTGCTCCGCCGGGAGTTGCGCAGGACCCAACTCCAGCCACACCTGATCGACGGCTGCCTCGCTGCCACCCGCCTGGCTTTGACTTGTCGCATGGCCCGGGCGGGGTGGGGGTTCCGCCGAGCCCGCCACGCCGGCTCCACCCGAGCCGGATTCCTGTCACCCCGTCAGCGCCGCAGTGTCAGCAGACCCGGACGGTAGGGCAGGAGGCCGTAGTCGCCTCCGGAGTTGGGGCTGCGCCCCTGGTACAGCAACTGCAGATTGCAGGGATCGACGGTCATGGTCTGATCGGGGCTGGTGCGGATCAGTTCGCCGTGGCTGATGTCGTTGGTCCACGTGGCGCCGCTGTTGGCCTTGCCCGCGAAGGGATTGCTCTCGGCCGCGGCCTGGGGTGTCCATGAGCCGTTCAGACTGGTGGCCGTGAACGAGCGGAAGTAGCGGCCCTGCGAGCCGATCGCCTCGACGATCATGAGGTAGCGGTTCTGGCCCTGGAGCTTGTAGACCTGCGGGGCCTCGAACAGGTTGTTCGTCGTGTCGCTCATGACCACAGTCGAGGTCGAGCCGAAGCTCCCCGGGAAGTTCCCGATCGGCATACTGGCCCGGTAGATCTTGCCGTTGTCACCGGCGAAGAACAGGTACATGTTCGTCCCGTCACCGATGAGCGTCTGGTCGATGGGTCCCGTTCCTGAGCCGGAGATGCTTCCGGAGAAGAGCACCTGCTGGGATGACCAGCCGTTCGGGTTGGTGGGGTCGCTCGACGTCCGGTAGGAGAAGGCGGTCCCGCCCCACTGGTAGGCGAGCACCCAGATGCTCTTCGGCGCGAAGTAGAACAGCGTGGGTGCGACGGTGGAAGCCGACATCGTGTTCTGACCGGCCGAGGCCATCTCCGGCCAGTTGGTGAACAGGCCGAAGTTCATCGAACCCCACTTCGTCCCCGTGTCGTGCGTCGTCGCATAGACGAGTTGCCTGCCGTTGTAGGGGACGACGGTGAAGTCCTTGAGCGAGACCCACCCCGGCTTGGGCTGCGCCAGCGCGCCCGTCGATGTCCAGCGGTAGGCCGACGGAAGATCGCACGGTCCGGAATCGTCGCCGCCGACCTTGACGAGCCGCCACTGCTGGTTGGGACCACCCCAGTCGTCGTACTGGACGATGTTCGCGTTGTCGGCGGTGGAGGCGCCTTGTACTTCGAGGGCCTTGTCGCTGTGGCGCGAGATGAGCCGCACGTGGCCATCAGAGCCGTCGACCAGCCGCCACTGCTGGTTGGTGCCGTTCAGGTCGGCCCACTGGACGATCGAGCCGCCGTTCGCGGTGGACCAGTTGTGGACGTCCAGCACCTTGCCCGAGTGGCGGGACTTGATGCGGTAGTAGCCGTCTCCGGCATCGAGGAACTGCCACTGCTGCTGGTTCTGATCGTTCCTGGTCCACTGGGTGATGCGGGCGCCGTCGTCGGTCGCCATGTTGTAGACATCCAGGGCCTTGCCGCTGTTTCGGTTGACCAGCACATACGAGGCGTTGGGGTCTACGGTCGCCGCGCCGGCGGGCTGGGCACCGAGGAAGGCAGCCACCAGCAGCAAAGGCGCAAGCACCGCGAGCAGGCGTTTTGGACGGACCGGGGATGGGGGGCGAAACCGCATCAGAGGGCGCTCCTTTGGGGAGGGGCGGGGGCGAGGTGACCCCGAGGAACCGCAGAGCGGACTGCCGGGAGGGAAGGGCAACATCGAAACGTTCGAACGATTCCCGGAAGCTTCGACGCCACAAGCTAGGAACGCGGGGCTGTCTGGTCAAGGCCTGCCGCCGATCTGTCCACAAACAGTGCCTCAAGACCGTCGACGGTGCCGGAGGTTCGCCGTCCGGCCCGCTGGGGCTCCAGAAACTTTCGAGCGGAAATCCGAAAACTCTTCTGCGGGGAGTCTTGACGATCCACCGTCAACACCTCAATCATCCCTGTCTGAGAACCCGGCCGTGGTTCGAGATGCCGCACCACGGCGAGAGAGTCTGCGCCACCCCGTCACGTTCCGGTGAGGTTCGCACCAGCGCCCCCTGGCTCTTCGCGCGCTCGGAGAGCTGCGCGACGCCGCGAGGCGACCCCCGGGCTGAGCCGCGATGGAGTGCCCTCATGTCCGTGCCGAACACCACCGCCGCCCGCCGTGTGTCACACAACCCCGCCGACGGGCGCCGTCCGTGCTGGTTGAGATCGTCCCCGCCTCTGACCGCGGAGGCCGGTGATTCCATGCGCCCGGGTTCCGGCTCGCCCCGTCCGTCTGCGAGTGGGGCGGACGCGTTCCCTGCGCTTTCCCTGCGCTTCAGTCCTTCCGTGATTTCCACCTTGGAGGCACAGTCATGGGCTCGTATGCCCTTCCCGGATCCGTTGTCCGCCGGAAGATCCGCGGCCTGCTGTTGGTGCTGGTCGTCAGCGTCCTCGGGGCGGTCGCCGCACTGGCCGTGCCGCCGACCGCTGACGCCGCCGAGAACACGCTCGGCGCCGCCGCGGCGCAGAGCGGCCGCTACTTCGGCACCGCCATCGCCTCGGGCAGGCTGGGCGACTCGGCGTACACGGCGATCGCCGGCCGTGAGTTCAACACGGTGACGGCCGAGAACGAGATGAAGATCGACGCCACCGAACCGCAACGGGGCCAGTTCAACTTCACCGCCGGCGACCGCGTCTACAACTGGGCGGTGCAGAACGGCAAGCAGGTGCGCGGCCACACCCTGGCCTGGCACTCCCAGCAGCCCGGCTGGATGCAGAGCCTCAGTGGCAGCACGCTGCGCCAGGCGATGATCAACCACATCAACGGCGTGATGGCCCACTACAAGGGCAAGATCGCCCAGTGGGACGTCGTGAACGAGGCCTTCGCCGACGGCGGTTCGGGAGCCCGGCGCGACTCCAACCTGCAACGCACCGGCAACGACTGGATCGAGGTCGCCTTCCGCACCGCGCGCGCCGCCGACCCGGCCGCCAAGCTCTGCTACAACGACTACAACATCGAGAACTGGACCTGGGCCAAAACGCAGGGCGTGTACGCCATGGTCCGGGACTTCAAGCAGCGCGGCGTGCCGATCGACTGCGTCGGCTTCCAGGCGCACTTCAACAGCGGCAGCCCCTACAACAGCAACTTCCGCAGCACCCTGCAGAACTTCGCCGCCCTCGGCGTCGACGTGGCCGTCACCGAACTCGACATCCAGGGCGCCCCGGCCTCGACCTACGCGAACGTGACCAACGACTGCCTGGCCGTCCCGCGCTGCCTCGGCGTCACCGTCTGGGGAGTGCGCGACACCGACTCCTGGCGACCGGGGGACACGCCGCTGCTGTTCAACGGCAACGGCAGCAAGAAGCCCGCCTACACCGCTGTCCTCGACGCACTCAACGGCGGTACCTCCACGCCCCCGGCGGATTCCGGACCGATCAAGGGCGTCGGTTCGGGCCGCTGCCTGGACGTGCCCGGCAGCAGTACCACCGACGGCACCCAGCTCCACCTGTGGGACTGCCACAGCGGCACCAACCAGCAGTGGACGTACACCGCCGCCGGCGAGCTCAGGGTCTACGGCGACAAGTGCCTGGATGCCGCCGGTACCGGCAACGGCGCCAAAGTCCAGATCTACAGCTGCTGGGGCGGTGACAACCAGAAATGGCGCCTCAACTCCGACGGATCCATCGTCGGCCTCCAGTCCGGTCTCTGTCTCGACGCCGTCGCGGGCGGCACCGCCAACGGCACCCTGACCCAGCTCTACTCCTGCTCGAACGGCAGCAACCAACGCTGGACCCGCACCTGATGGGACCTGCCACCAACGAAAGGGTGGATCGATGAAGGCCTACGGTGCGGCTTCCCCCGCCCCTCTCCGCAGACATCGCTGGTGGTCCCGGGTTGCCGCCCTGGTGGCCGCGACCCTCGCGATCGGCATGCTCGCCGCGGTGAATCCGGCGCCCGCCGAAGCGGCGACGGTGGACCCCAATGCCTGGTATGTCCTGGTCAATCGAAACAGCGGCAAGGCGCTGGACGTCTCTGGCGCGTCCACCGCCGACGGTGCGCGGGTCAGCCAGTGGACGCGCAGCGGCGGAGCCAACCAGCAGTGGCAGTTCGTGGACTCCGGCGGCGGCTTCTACCGCCTCAAGGTCCGGCATTCGGACAAGGTTCTCGACGTGGCCGGCGCCTCGGCCGCAGACGGTGCAGCGATCCAGCAGTGGGCCGACCACAACGGGGCCAATCAGCAGTTCCGCCTGGCCGACTCCGACGCGGGCCACGTCCGGCTGATCAACCGCACCAGCGGCAAAGCGGTGGAGGTGCAGGGAGCGTCCACCGCCGACGGCGGCAACGTCGTCCAGTACACCGACTGGGGCGGCGCCAACCAGCAATGGCAGATGGTCAAGCTGTCTTCCGGTGGCGGTGGCGGTGGCGGCGGATGCGGCAGCGCCCCGACTCTGGCGAGCGGTACGCACACGATTCAGAGCGGCGGTAGGAGCCGCAGCTTCATCCTCAGGGTTCCCGCCAACTACGACAACAGCCGTCCCTACCGGCTGATCTTCGCGTTCCACTGGCGGGGCGGAACCGCCGGCGACGTCGCCTCGGGCGGTACGAGCGGGAATGCCTGGTCCTACTACGGCCAACAGGAACAGTCGAACAACAGCGCGATCCTCGTCGCTCCCCAGGGCCTCGGCAACGGCTGGGCCAATTCGGGCGGTGAGGACATCACCTTCGTCGACGACATGATCCGGCGAATCGAGGGCGGCCTCTGTGTCGACCCGGCACAGCGTTTCGCCACGGGATTCAGCTGGGGCGGCGGGATGAGCTACGCACTCGCGTGCAGCCGGGCGAACGTCTTCAGGGCCGTCGCGGTCATGTCCGGCGCTCAGATCAGCGGGTGCAGCGGCGGCACCCAGCCCATCGCCTACTTGGGAATCCACGGCATCAGCGACAACGTCCTCGACATCGCGCAAGGACGGTCCCTGCGCGACAAATTCGTCGGCAACAACGGCTGCACCCCCCAGAGTCCGCGCGAGCCCGCGCCGGGCAGCCGAACGCACATCACCACCACCTACTCGGGCTGCCGTGCCGGATACCCGGTCCAGTGGGCCGCGTTCGACGGAGGCCACATACCCGGTCCGGTCGACGGCTTCGGCGGCGAAAGCGGCGTCACCACCTGGACCAAAGCAGAGATCTGGAGGTTCTTCGCACAGTTCCAGTGACATGCCCGCACCACGGAGTGGGGCCGGGATGATCCTGGCCCCACTCCGTCGACGCCTGTCCCAGATTGAAGGACGGAGTGGCCTTTTCAGGAGAGCTCTCACGCCGTCGCGGGATTGCCAGGGCCAAGGTTCTTCGTCTGCTGGTGGTACAGAGGCAGCAACTCGCTGAACTGCGGATATGACAACCGTGGAGGCATTGCCAGGACAGTCGGTCCGGGAGTGGTCCGGATCCTGACTGTGCCCCGCGCCCTGCGCGGCCCACGCCTCGTCCAGGTCCATGGTGGACGGGATCATGGCGTGTACGGCATCCCCGGCACCCCCGCCTGCGCCAACAACGCGGTCAACACCTACCTCGTCACGGGCCGCCTGGCCAGCGCCGGGGTGTGTCCAGTAGACGGCTGATCCAGTTTTTGTAGGGGTCAGTTGACGGCCGGGGTGAGCCGGCCTTCGAAGGCGATCTGGAAGGCGTTCAGGGGTGCCTTCCAGCGCATGGTCCACCGCTTGCGGCCCTTGCCGGTCGGGTCCAGGCTCATCAGCGCCATGTAGACGCACTTTATGGCCGCGGCCTCGTTGGGAAAGTGGCCGCGGGCGCGAACGGCCTTGCGGATGCGGGCGTTGACGGACTCGATCGCATTCGTCGAGCAGATGACCTTGCGGATCTCGACGTCGAAGGAGAGGAAGGGCACGAACTCGGCCCAGGCGTTCTCCCAGAGCCGGATGACCGCCGGGTACTTCTTCCCCCAGGCTTCCTGGAACTCGCTGAACCGCTCGGCCGCGGCGGCCTCGTTCGGCGCCGTGTAGACGGGCTTCAACGCCTTGGCGATCTTGTCCCAGTCCTGTCGGGCCGCGTGCCGGAAGGAGTTCCGCAGCAGATGAACGACGCAGGTCTGAACAATCGTTCGAGGCCAGACGGTCTCCACCGCTTCCGGCAGGCCCTTCAGTCCGTCGCAGACCAGCATCAGGACATCCTCGACGCCCCTGTTCTTCAGGTCCGTGAACACGCTCAGCCAGTACTTCGCGCCCTCGCCGCCGTCGCCTGCCCAGATCCCCAGGATGTCGCGGTGCCCCTCGGCGGTCACGGCCATGACGACGTAGATCGGACGATTCGCCACCTGCCCGTCCCGGATCTTCACGTTGATCGCATCGACGAACAACACCGGATAGACGCAGTCCAGGGGGCGGTTGGACCATTCCGCCATCCCGTCCATCACCTTGTCGGTGATTGTGGAGATGGTCGCCTTGGACACACTCGCGCCGTAGACCTCGGCCAGATGTGCGGAGATTTCCCCGTGCGTCAGGCCCTTCGCGGACAGCGACAAGACCATTTCGTCCACCCCGGACAGGCGCCGCTGCCGCTTCTTGACGATCTGCGGCTCGAACGAACCGCCACGTCCCGGGGGACCTTGACCTCAACCGGGCCGACATCGGTCAGCACCGTCTTCGCCCGGGTCCCGTTGCGGCTGTTGCCGCTGCCCCGGCCCTCGGCGTCATGCTTCTCATATCCGAGGTGATCGGTGATCTCGCCCTCCAGGGCGGACTCCAGCACCCGCTTGGTCAGCTGCTGGAGCAGCCCACCCTCCCCGGTCAGCTGCAGGCCCTCCGACCGGGCCCGATCCACGAGCATCGCAACCAACTGCTCGTCACTCGCCGCCACGGCCGCCGCCGGCTCGCCGCCCGGTATCTGCTCGATGGTCGTGTCGCTCATCTGTGCGTCTCCTTGATCATCGGATCCGCCGATCATTGAACACTCCCCGCCGCTCGGAGCTGGGGAGGGATCTGA
>NZ_JBEXSH010000076.1:0-18099 GCF_040613555.1 Streptomyces sp. NPDC006265 | reverse complement strand
CGACGTGCCCCACCTCCACGCCGGGTGCGCCCTCGGTATGCCCGCACGGCGGCCCGGAGCCCGGGCCCGGAGCGACCCGTGGGGTGTGGCACAATGGCTAGCTGTACTCGACAGTCGCACAGGAACCCTCTCGCCTCCGGCTGACGCGTCCATCGGGCACTCGGGTACCGCAACCCCACGCGGCTTTCTCGCCGTGCCCAACCACGTCAAAACCAGGAGAACCCACTCCCGTGGCAGTCAAGATCAAGCTGAAGCGTCTGGGCAAGATCCGTTCGCCTCACTACCGCATCGTCGTCGCCGACTCCCGTACCCGCCGTGATGGCCGGGCCATCGAGGAGATCGGCAAGTACCACCCGACGTACAACCCGTCGGTGATCGAGGTCGACGCCGAACGTGTGGCGTACTGGCTCGGTGTCGGCGCCCAGCCGACCGAGCCCGTGATGGCCATCCTCAAGAAGACCGGCGACTGGCAGAAGTTCAAGGGCGAGCCCGCCCCGGCTCCGCTGCTGACGCAGCCCGAGAAGGCCGCGCGTCCGTCCTTCGAGGCCATCGGCGGCGACGACGAGGGCAAGGGTGAGGCGATCACCCAGAAGAAGAAGGCCGAGAAGAAGGACGAGGCCACCGAGTCCGCTTCGACCGAGGCCTGAGCATGCTCGAGGAGGCTCTCGAGCACCTCGTGAAGGGCATCGTCGACAACCCTGACGATGTGCAGGTCGCCTCGCGCGACCTGCGCCGCGGTCGCGTGCTCGAGGTCCGGGTCCACCCGGACGACCTCGGCAAGGTGATCGGCCGCAACGGCCGCACCGCACGCGCCCTGCGCACCGTCGTGGGCGCCATCGGCGGTCGTGGCGTCCGCGTCGACCTCGTCGACGTGGATCACGTCCGCTGACGCTTATCGCGCAACCGGCTCGGGCCGGGGAGGGCCTGAGGGCCGTCCCCGGCCCGCAGTCGTATGACAGGAGATTGCACACGTGCAGCTGGTAGTCGCACGGATCGGCCGTGCCCATGGCATCAAGGGTGAGGTCACCGTCGAGGTACGGACCGACGAGCCGGAGCTGAGGCTGGGCCCCGGCGCCGTCCTCACCACCGATCCCGCCGGCGCGGGACCGCTCACCATCGAGACCGGCCGCGTCCACAGCGGCCGCCTCCTGCTGCGCTTCGAGGGCGTCAGCGACCGCAGCGGCGCCGAGGCCCTGCGCAACACCCTCCTGATCGCCGAGATCGACCCGGAGGAACTGCCCGAGGGCGAGGACGAGTACTACGACCACCAGCTCATGGACCTCGACGTGGTCACCGTGGACGGCACCGAGGTCGGCCGCATCACGGAGATCTCGCACCTGCCCTCGCAGGACCTGTTCATCGTGGAGCGCCCTGACGGCAGCGAGGTGATGATCCCCTTCGTCGAGGACATCGTCACCGAGATCGACCTCGAGGACCAGAAGGCCGTCATCAACCCGCCGCCCGGCCTGATCGACGACCGCGCCGAGATCGCCTCCAGCCGGGAAGAGCCGTAAATGCGCCTCGACGTCGTCACGATCTTCCCCGAGTACCTGGAACCGCTGGACGTCTCCCTCGTCGGCAAGGCACGCGCGCGTGGGCAGCTGAACGTGCACGTCCACGACCTGCGTTCCTGGACCCACGACCGTCACAACACCGTCGACGACACCCCGTACGGCGGCGGCCCCGGCATGGTCATGAAGACCGACCCGTGGGGTGACGCGCTGGACTCCGTGCTGGCCGACGGCTACGAGACGGGCTCCCGGGCGCCCGCCCTCATCGTGCCCACCCCGAGCGGCCGCCCCTTCACCCAGGAACTCGCCGTCCACTTCTCCGAGCGCCCCTGGCTGATCTTCACCCCGGCCCGCTACGAGGGCATCGACCGTCGCGTCGTCGACGAGTACACGACCCGGATGCCGGTCTACGAGGTGTCCATCGGCGACTACGTCCTGGCCGGGGGCGAGGCGGCCGTCCTCGTCGTCACGGAGGCCGTGGCGCGGCTGCTGCCCGGGGTCCTGGGCAACGCCGAGTCCCACCGGGACGACTCCTTCGCGCCCGGCGCCATGGCGAGCCTCCTGGAGGGGCCCGTCTACACCAAGCCGCCCGAGTGGCGCGGCCGGGACATCCCCGACGTGCTGCTCAGCGGCCACCACGGCAAGATCGCCCGCTGGCGCCGCGACGAGGCCCTGAAGCGCACGACCGCCCACCGGCCCGACCTCATCGAGCGCTGCGACCCCAAGGCCTTCGACAAGAAGGACCGCGAGATGCTCTCCATCCTGGGCTGGGCACCCGACCCGGCGGGGGAGCCGTACGGTCGATTTTGGCGCAGGACCGACGGCGTGGAAGAATAGCCAGCTGTTGTGCGTCCGTCCGGCGTGCGCCCCTGCCACAGGGGGAGACGACGTCCGCCCCGACCCGCACACCCCTGATCCGAAACACCTAGTTTCCGTTGATGACCTGTGGCATCAGCGAGGAAAGCAGACTCATGTCCCACCTGCTCGACACCGTCGACTCCGCGTCGCTGCGCAGCCACGTCCCCGCGTTCCGCCCGGGCGACACCGTCAACGTCCACGTCCGCGTCATCGAGGGCAACCGCTCCCGTGTGCAGCAGTTCAAGGGCGTTGTGATCCGCCGCCAGGGCTCCGGCGTGCGCGAGACCTTCACGGTCCGCAAGGTCTCCTTCTCCGTCGGCGTCGAGCGCACCTTCCCGGTGCACACCCCGATCGTGGAGAAGATCGAGCTCGTCACCAAGGGTGACGTCCGCCGCGCCAAGCTGTACTACCTGCGCGAGCTGCGCGGCAAGGCCGCGAAGATCAAGGAGAAGCGCGAGAACTGAGCGCTCTTCGGGGTTCACGTCGGGGCCGGATAGCATCTGGCTCCGATGGACACCGAAGCACAGCCGACGGAGCGCGACCGCTCCTCCCGCCCTTCCGGCTCCGAGGGAACGACCTCGGAACCCGCAGGGCCGGAGGACCGGTCGCGTTTCGCGTTGGTGTCGCGTGTCAGCGCCTGTGTCCCGGGCGGTCGGATCACTCTGACCCTGCTGGTCTGCCTGCTGTTCCTGCTGTCGCTCAGCACGTTCGTGGTGCGCCCGTTCCAGATCCCCAGCGGATCCATGGAGCAGGCATTGAGGATCGGGGACCGGGTTCTCGTAAATAAGTTGGCGTACCGTTTCGGTGCCGCGCCGCAGCGGGGGGACATCGTCGTGTTCGACGGGACCGGGTACTTCGGGCACGCGGACTACGTCAAACGCGTTGTCGGCGTGGGGGGAGACCACGTGGTCTGCTGCGACAGGGAGGGGAGGATCCAGGTGAACGGCCGGCCGGTCGACGAGTCGGGCTTCCTGTATCCCGGCGACAGCCCGTCCACGGTGCCCTTCGATGTCGTCGTGCCCGGAGGCACCCTGTTCGTCCTCGGCGACCACCGCAGCGACTCCAGCGACTCCCGCGACCATCTCGGCTCGCCGGGCGGCGGCATGATCCCCGTCGGCGACGTGATCGGCCGCGCCGACGGCATCATCTGGCCGTTCGGCCACGCCACCCGGCTGCACCGCCCCGACGCCTACGCGCGCGTGCCGGCCGCGGGAAGGGCGGGCGCCCATGGGTAACCGCGGCAAACCGCGCGGCGTCCCTGCGGGCCCCGCGGAGAACCTGCTGCCCACCGGCGCCCGGCGCGCCGCCGGCCCGTCCGGCGGCGGCCGTACGCGTGCCGAGCGCCGCAAGCTCCAGCGCAGGGTCAAGCGGCGCCGCAGGCGCAGTGCCGTCAAGGAGATACCGCTTCTCGTGGGCGTCGCCGTCCTGATAGCGCTGGTGCTGAAGACGTTCCTCGTCCAGGCCTTCGTCATCCCGTCCGGCTCCATGGAGCAGACGATCCAGATCGGCGACCGCGTCCTGGTCGACAAGCTCACCCCGTGGTTCGGCTCGAAGCCGCAGCGCGGGGACGTCGTCGTCTTCAAGGACCCCGGCGGCTGGCTCCAGGACGAGCAGCCCACCACGCAGAAGGCCGATCCCGTCGTCGTCAAGCAGGTCAAGGAAGGGCTCACCTTCATCGGCCTGCTGCCGTCCGAGAACGAGAAGGACCTCATCAAGCGGGTCGTCGGCGTCGGCGGCGACCGCGTCAAGTGCTGCGACACGCAGGGGCGCGTGACCGTCAACGGCGTCCCGCTGGTCGAGGACTACCTCTACCCCGGCGCCGCGCCGTCCGACACGCCGTTCGACATCACGGTCCCGCAGGGGCGGCTGTGGGTGATGGGCGACCACCGGAACAACTCCGCGGACTCCCGCGCCCACCAGGACACCGACTACGGGGGCACGGTCTCCGAGGACGAGGTGGTGGGCCGCGCCATGGTCATCGCCTGGCCCTTCGGGCACTGGAACATGCTGGAGGAACCGAATACGTACGCCTCCGTGTCCGACTCGGCCCCCGGGTCGACCGCAGCTCCCGAACTGTCGCATAGGGTTGCCTCCTACGATTCGAACGAGACGATCCAGCTCCCGACCCCTGCGGAACTCCCGCTCGTTATGGGAGTGGTGGGCCTGCGCCGTGTATGGGGCAGGCGGCGGCACGGAGTGAGGAGTTGGCGTGGGGGATGTGGCGGTTGGCGCACGGTCCGGACACGACGGCGAGGAGCATCGCGGACGCCCCGCGGAATCCTCCGTCCCGGCCGCGGACAGCGCCGTGACCTCCGGGAGTGACTCCGGGGGAGCCGAGGACGAGAGGGTGACGGGCGAGCACACGACAGCCGAGGACCAGGGACCGGGCGGCACGGCCCGGACCCCGAAGAAGCCGCGCTCCTTCTGGAAGGAGCTGCCGATCCTGATCGGTATCGCGCTGGTGCTGGCGCTGCTGATCAAGACCTTCCTGGTGCAGGCCTTCTCCATCCCCTCCGACTCGATGCAGAACACCCTCCAGCGGGGTGACCGCGTCCTGGTCGACAAGCTCACCCCCTGGTTCGGCTCCGAGCCCGAGCGCGGCGAGGTAGTCGTCTTCCACGACCCGGACAACTGGCTGGCCGGCGAGCCGACCACGGACCCGAACGCCCTGCAGACGTTCCTCAGCTGGATCGGCCTCATGCCGTCCGCGGAGGAGAAGGACCTCATCAAGCGCGTCATCGGCGTCGGCGGCGACACCATCGAGTGCAAGAACACCGGCCCGCTCACGGTCAACGGCAAGGCGCTCAACGAGCAGTCGTACGTCTACGCCGGCAACACGCCGTGCAGCCAGGACGACCAGGGCGGCCAGTTCAAGGTGAAGGTGCCCGAGGGCTACATCTGGGTCATGGGCGACCACCGGCAGAACTCGCGGGACTCCCGCTACAACCAGGCCGACAAGAACCACGGCATGGTCCCGGTGAAGGACGTCGTCGGACGCGCCGTCGTCGTCGCCTGGCCGATCAACCGCTGGAACACCCTGACGGTGCCGGACACCTTCGACCAGCCCGGGCTGAGCGCCCAGCCGGCCACCGCGGGCCTGCCGGCCGCGCCGCAGGGCCTGGCACTGGCCGGTGTGGTGCCGGTGGTGTGGTGGCGTCGCAGGAAGCAGTGATCCCGACCATGGGCTGACCCCGGCCGGTACCCCCGGGTAGGGTGCGGACCCATGGGTGGCGAGAGCATGACGCACACGGCCCCGCGCAGCGGCGGCCCGAGCACGGGCCCGGTGGGCAGCCGGACCGGACAGCGGTTGTCCGGGCTGGCCGTCGCACTGGGCCTCGTGCTGTTCCTGGGCGGATTCGCCTGGGGAGCGGTGGTCTACCGGCCGTACACCGTGCCCACCAGTTCGATGACCCCGACGATCGACGCGGGTGACCGGATCCTGGCGCAGCGCGTCGACGGTGGCGAAGTGCGCCGCGGTGACGTCGTCGTCTTCAAGGACGCGACGTGGGCCAACGCACCGATGGTCAAGCGCGTGGTCGCCGTCGGCGGCGACACGGTCGCCTGCTGCCAGGACGGCAAGCTGAAGGTCAACGGCAAGGAGATCGACGAAACGTACCTGCCCCGGGGCACGCCGGCCGAGATGAGCAACTTCCCGGCCGTGACCGTCCCCAAGGGCCGGCTGTTCCTGCTCGGTGACGAGCGCGGCAACTCCGTGGACTCCACGGCTCACCTGACCGACGCCGCCAGCGGCACGGTGGCACGCTCAGCCGTGGACGCCCGGGTCGACTCCGTCGTGTGGCCGATGAAGGGCATGCTGGAGCGCCCCACCGGCTTCGAGCCGCTCGGCGCGCTCTCCTCGCCCGGCCCGCTGTGGACGATCACCCTTCTCGTGATCGCCGGCGCGGTGCTCGTCCTGGGCGGAGGCGCCTACGGGCCCATCGCCAAGCGTACCGGCGCCGCCCGGGCCCGACGGGAGAGCACGGAGCCCGCAGGTGTCCGCTGAGGCCGTCGGAGCGGGCCAGGACGCCTACGAGGGCGGGTTGCGCAAGGTCGCCCGGGTCGTGCTGCTCGACCCGCAGGACCGCATCCTGTTGCTGCACGGGCACGAACCGGACGATCCGGCCGACGACTGGTGGTTCACCCCCGGCGGGGGCGTGGAGGGCGACGAGACCCGTGAACAGGCCGCCCTGAGGGAACTCGCCGAGGAGACGGGCATCACCGAGGTCGAGCTCGGCCCGGTGATGTGGCGGCGGAGGTGCTCCTTCCCGTTCGCCGGCCGCCGCTGGGACCAGGACGAGTGGTACTACCTGGCCCGTACGGACCGCACGGCGGTGACCGCCACCGGGCTGACCGAGCTGGAACGGCGCAGCGTCGCCGGAGCGCGCTGGTGGACGTGTCCGGAACTGAGCCGGGCACATGAGACGGTGTATCCGACCAGACTCGCCGGGCTGCTGCGCACGCTGCTCGACGAAGGTCCCCCGGCCAGCCCAGTGATCCTTGACCCGGAAATCGTCTAGGGGCTCACGGGACTGGCGCACAATAGGGGGATCGCACGGCTGAAGGGGAACATGCCATGAGCGCCGAGGACCTCGAGAAGTACGAGACCGAGATGGAGCTGAAGCTCTACCGGGAGTACCGCGATGTCGTCGGTCTGTTCAAATACGTGATCGAGACCGAGCGGCGCTTCTACCTGACCAACGACTACGAGATGCAGGTGCACTCGGTCCAGGGTGAGGTCTTCTTCGAGGTGTCCATGGCGGATGCCTGGGTGTGGGACATGTACCGGCCGGCGCGGTTCGTGAAGCAGGTCCGGGTGCTCACGTTCAAGGACGTGAACATCGAGGAGCTGAACAAGAGCGACCTGGAGCTGCCGAGCGGCTGAGGGTCCTTGAGTGGGTGACGGAGTTATCCACAATCGCTGAGCCACCCACCAAGATCCACTTCTTGGAGGTGGGTGCGTGATCGTTGGCGCCGGAGGTGGTGCCGACATGACCGCACAGCTGGCACGCAGTGCCATGGGGAAGTACGGGGAGAGCCTGGCCGCACGACGGCTGGCCGAGGCGGGTCTGACGGTCCTGGAGCGCAACTGGCGCTCCGGCAGGGCCGGCGAGATCGACATCGTGGCCAGGGACGGGGACGTCCTGGTCGTCTGCGAGGTGAAGACCCGCAGGGAAGGCCCCTTCGAGCATCCGATGGCGGCCGTGACCCCGCAGAAGGCGGAGCGGCTACGGGAGCTGGCCGAGCGGTGGATCCAGACACACGGGGGCGCGCCGCCCGGCGGGGTCCGCATCGACGTGGTCGGGGTGCTGCTGCCGGCTCGTGGCGCCGCCGTGGTCGAGCACGTGCGGGGGGTGGCCTGAATGGCATTCGCCCGTACGTGTTCGGTGGCCCTGGTCGGCGTCGAAGGCGTGGTCGTCGAGGTCCAGGCCGACCTCGAACCCGGCGTCGCGGCCTTCACGCTGGTGGGGCTGCCCGACAAGAGCCTCACGGAGAGCAAGGACCGGGTGCGCGCCGCGGTCGTCAACTCGGGCGCGTCCTGGCCCCAGAAGAAGCTCACGATCGGCCTGAGCCCCGCCTCGGTGCCGAAGTCGGGCAGCGGTTTCGACCTGGCCGTCGCGGCGGCGGTGCTGGGCGCGGCGGAGCGGATCGACCCGCGGGTCCTCGCCGACATCGTGATGATCGGCGAACTGGGACTGGACGGGCGGGTGCGGCCCGTGCGGGGGGTGCTGCCGGCGGTACTGGCGGCCGCCGACGCGGGGTACGAGCAGGTGGTCGTGCCGGAGTGCGCCGCCGCCGAGGCTTCCCTGGTGCCCGGGGTGTCGGTGCTGGGCGTCCGCAGCCTGCGGCAGCTGATCGCCATCCTGGCCGACGAACCCGTGCCCGACGAGGAACAGGACGTGCAGGGCCGCCCGGACCCGCTCCTCGCCGGGCTGCGCGTGCCGGGGACCGGCGCGGCCACGGGCATGCACAGCGCCGGGACCGCCCACGATCACGGTCATGACCTGGCGGACGTCGTCGGACAGACCTCGGCGCGCACCGCCGTGGAGGTGGCCGCGGCCGGCGGGCATCACCTCTTCCTCGAGGGGCCGCCCGGTGCCGGCAAGACGATGCTCGCCGAACGGCTGCCGGCCATCCTGCCCCGGCTCGGCCGGCAGGAGTCGCTGGAGGTCACCGCGGTCCACTCGGTGGCGGGCCTGCTGCCCCCGGGCAAGCCGCTGATCGACCTCGCCCCCTACTGCGCCCCGCACCACTCGGCCACGATGCAGGCCCTCGTCGGCGGCGGCCAGGGCATCGCGCGACCCGGGGCGGTGTCGCTGTCCCATCGGGGGGTGCTGTTCCTCGACGAGACGCCCGAATTCAACAGCCAGGCCCTGGACGCCCTGCGCCAACCGCTGGAGGCGGGGCACGTCGTGATCGCGCGCAGTGCGGGCGTCGTGCGCTTCCCGGCGAAGTTCCTCATGGTGCTCGCGGCCAATCCCTGCCCGTGCGGCAGGTTCTCGCAGCGGGACGACCTGTGCGAGTGCCCGCCCTCGGCGATCCGCCGCTACCAGGCCAGGCTCTCCGGCCCGCTGCTGGACCGGGTCGACCTGCGCGTCGAGGTGGACCGCATCACCCGCACCGAGCTGACCGCCGTCGGTGCCAGGGGCGAGTCGACCGCGACGGTCGCCGACCGGGTGCGGGCGGCCCGGGAGCGGTCCGTGGAGCGCCTTGCGGGCACCCCCTGGCGCACGAACAGCGAGGTGCCCGGCCGGGAGCTGCGCAGCCGCTGGTACGCCGTGCCCGGCGCGATGGACGAGGCCGAGCGGAACCTGGAGCGGGGTGTCCTGACCGCCCGCGGCCTCGATCGCGTCCTGCGCGTGGCCTGGACCGTCGCCGACCTCGTCGGCCACGACCGGCCCGACGCCACGGACGTCGCCCTCGCGCTCCAGCTGCGCACCGGTGTGCCGCGAGGCGTCCCCATGGCCATCGGGGCGCTGGCATGAGCGCCGTCGGCGAACCGGACGACGAGCTGCTCGGCCGGGTGCTTCTCACCCGGGTCCTCGAGCCCGGTGACCACGTCGGCGGCCGGTGGGTGCGGGAGTTCGGGGCCGGGGAAGTGGTGCGGCGGCTACGGGAGGGCGGGCCCGCCCTCCCGGGGGCGAGCGGGAAGCGGTGGACCGGGCTTCTGTCCAGGGCGGAGGCCGCCCGGCCGGGCCGCGATCTGGCAGCCGCCCGGGATGCCGGGGTGCGGTTCGTCTCTCCCGGGGACGCGGAGTGGCCCGGGCAGCTCGACGATCTCGGGGATGCCCGGCCGCTGGGGCTGTGGGTGCGCGGCCGGCCCAGTCTGCGGATGTGGGCGCTGAAGTCGGTCGCCGTGGTCGGCGCCCGGGCCTGCACCGAGTACGGAGCCCACATGGCCGCGACCCTCGCCGCCGGTCTCGCCGAGCAGGGCTGGGTCGTGGTCTCCGGCGGCGCCTACGGGGTCGACGGCGCCGCCCACCGCGGAGTGCTCGGAGCCGGCGGCGCCACCGTCGCCGTCCTCGCCTGCGGCGTCGACCGGCCCTACCCCCGCGGCCACACCCAGCTGATCAGCAGGATCGCCGAACAGGGACTGGTGATCGGCGAGTTGCCACCCGGCGACCATCCGACGCCGAGCCGGTTCATCCTGCGCAACAGAGTGATCGCAGCCCTCACCCGCGGCACGGTGGTCGTCGAGGCCGCCCACCGCAGCGGCTCCCTGGTCACCGCCCGGGCGGCACAGCGCCTCGGCCGGCACACGATGGGCGTGCCCGGCCCGGCCACCAGCGGGCTCTCCGCCGGAGTGCACGATCTGCTGCGCGGGGAGGCCGCCCTGGTCACCGATGTCGCGGACGTCGTCGAACTGGTCGGTGACATCGGGGAGCTGGCCCCCGACCGGCGCGGCCCGGTCCTGCCCCGTGACCTGCTGGAACCGGCCACCCTGCAGGTCCTCGCCGCACTGCCGGGACGCGGGGCGGCCCGGCCCGACGAGATCGCGCGAGCCGCACAGACCGCACAGGACGACGCGATCGCGAGACTGTACGAACTCCGAGCACTCGGTTACGTCGAACGACACGGCGACGGCTGGAAGTTGACACGCCAGGCGGTGATGTCGGTCCGCGACGGTCGCGGGAGGTGTTGACCGTGTGTGTTCGGCCGTCCGGGGGAACCCCGACAGCCCTTGGAATGCGGGAAGTTGGGGCCGTCCGGTGATCACACCGAGCGACCGCGCCGCCCCGCCGGGACCCCCTCAGGAATGTATCTGCGCCCGACTTGGTCTCCGCTCTTCGCACACCGCGACACCACAGTCACGCTACGCTCACGAGGATCCCGACACGGACAGGCAACTCGACATCAGACAGACAGCCCACCCCAGCAGCACCACTCCGCAGCAGAACGGCACAAGGCGACGAATGCCCCAGCACACCTCCGGGTCCGACCGGGCGGCGATCCCCCCAGCCGCCCGTGACGGTGGCAGCGTGCGTCCGCCCGCTCCCTCGACGCTCGACGAGCTGTGGCGGTCGTACAAGGCGACGGGGGACGAGCGGCTGCGGGAGCAGCTGATCCTGCACTACTCGCCGCTCGTGAAGTACGTCGCGGGACGGGTCAGCGTGGGCCTGCCGTCCAACGTCGAGCAGGCGGACTTCGTCTCCTCCGGGGTGTTCGGGCTGATCGACGCGATCGAGAAGTTCGACATCGACCGGGAGATCAAGTTCGAGACGTACGCGATCACCCGGATCCGCGGCGCGATGATCGACGAACTGCGGGCGCTGGACTGGATCCCCCGCTCGGTGCGGCAGAAGGCGCGCAACGTGGAGCGCGCCTACGCCACGCTGGAGGCCCGGCTGCGGCGGACCCCGACCGAAGGCGAAGTGGCCTCCGAGATGGGTATCGCCGTCGAGGAACTGCACGCGGTGTTCAGCCAGTTGTCGCTGGCCAACGTGGTGGCCCTGGAGGAGCTGTTGCACGGGGGCGGCGAGGGCGGCGACGGACTCAGCGTCATGGACACGCTCGAGGACACCGCCGCCGACAACCCCGTCGAGGTCGCCGAGGACCGGGAGCTGCGGAGGTTCCTGGCGCGGGCGATCAACACGCTGCCGGACCGGGAGAAGACCGTGGTCACGCTGTACTACTACGAGGGCCTCACTCTGGCCGAGATCGGGAACGTGCTGGGGGTGACCGAGAGCCGGGTCAGCCAGATCCACACCAAGTCGGTGCTGCAGCTGAGAGCGAAACTGGCGAGCTTCGGCCGCTGACCTGCCCGGATGTCGTCGGGCCGGCGACAACCACTCCCGCCTGGGGGGACGCGTCCGTAGAGTGTTGACGTGCCAAGGATTCGAGCGGCCTCCGTGGCCGAGCACCGGTCGATGCAGCGAGCCGCCCTGCTGGACGCGGCTCGTTCCTTGTTGTCCGAGGGCGGTACGGAGGCGCTGACCTTCCCGGCCCTCGCCGAGCGGACGGGCCTCGCGCGCTCGTCCGTCTACGAGTACTTCCGGTCCCGGGCGGCAGTGGTCGAGGAGCTGTGCGAGGTCGACTTCCCGGTCTGGGCGGCGGACGTGTCGGCGGCCATGGAGCGGGCCGGGACGGCCGAGGCCAAGGTCGAGGCGTATGTGCGCCAGCAGTTGGAGCTGGTCGGCGACCGGCGGCACCGGGCGGTGGTCGCGATCTCCGCGAGTGAGCTCGACGCGGGGGCGCGGGAGAAGATTCGGGCGGCGCACGGCGGGCTGGTCGCGATGATCGTCGAGGCGCTGGGCGAGCTGGGGCACGAGCAGCCCCGACTGGCGGCGATGCTGGTCCAAGGCGTGGTGGACGCGGCCGTGCGAAGGATCGAGCTCGGAGCCGCGGGGGAGCCCGGGACGATCACGGATGCGGCGGTGTCGATGGCGCTGCGGGGGGTGCGGGGCTGAGGCCCGACGCTGCCTCGCCTCTGGACCGTCAGCCCCGCACACCCGGCAGCGTCGGGCGTCAGCCCGCATGCCCGGCAGCGTCAGGCCGTCAGCCTGCACGCCCGGCACACCCCGCAGCGTCAGGCCGTCAGCCGGCACACCAGGCCGGGGCGTTTCGCGGCCCGGCAGAGCGGGGTCCAGCCGCCCGAGCGGCACGCCGCACTCGCCCGCTACGTCAGCGGTATGCCGCATTCGCCCGGGGTACCCCAGCGGTACGCCGCACTCGCCTGCTACGTCAGCGGCAGCAGCCTCGACGGGCCCCTGGGCAAGAGCCACGGTGGCAGGAGCGACAGCGGGTTCAGGTAGCCCTCGCCGCGGCGCAGGCCCCAGTGGACGCACGTGGTCGTGCAGTGCGAGCCGCTCGCGTCCACCGTGCCGATCACCTCGCCCGGTTCCACCTCCTCGCCCTCCTCGACCGCGGCCGTCACCGGCTCGTACGTCGTGCGCAGGGGTGGATCGCCCGTCCCCGTGAGGTCCACCGAAATGACTCCTCTCCCGGCCACCCGGCCCGCGAAGGCGACCCGGCCCGGGGCCACCGCTCGAACCGGTGTGCCCGCCGGTGCCGCCAGGTCCACGCCACGGTGACCCGGGCCGTAGACCGTCGCCGGAGGCTCCCAGCCCCTCAGGACACGGGGGCGCAAGCCGACGGGCCAGGTGCGGCCGATGGCCGGCACGGTGGCCGGAAGGCCGGGGTCGGCCAGGGGCGCACCCGCCGCGAACAGCGGTGGCGGCGGGGCCAGCAGGGCCGTCGCCGTGACGATCACCAGCAGGATCAGGCGCGCACAGACACGCACACATCGTTTCGCTCGCATGCGGAAAGCGTTCCGGAGTCCCGGCGTCGCCGCTCGCGGCTGTGGGCGGGCGCCCGCTTGTGGACAACGGCGTCACCCGGCACCCCACGGGTCCCGTACACTTCTGGTGGCGGCCCGAGTCATCGGGTCGACTTCGCACGCCCCGATACGAACCCCGGCAACGGGCCCGTATCAGCGCCCCTCGGTCCCTCGTGGAACGGCGCGCAGTGGGCGTCAGGCGCGGAAGCCGTCCGGCATCCGCGGCACAACCGAGAAATTCAAGGAGATACGGCCATGGCCGTCGTCACGATGCGGGAGCTGCTGGAGAGCGGCGTCCACTTCGGTCACCAGACCCGTCGTTGGAACCCGAAGATGAAGCGCTTCATCTTCACGGAGCGCAACGGCATCTACATCATCGACCTGCTCCAGTCGCTGTCGTACATCGACCGCGCCTTCGAGTTCGTCAAGGAGACCGTCGCCCACGGTGGCACGGTCATGTTCGTCGGCACGAAGAAGCAGGCGCAGGAGGCCATCGCCGAGCAGGCCACCCGCGTCGGCATGCCCTACGTCAACCAGCGCTGGCTGGGCGGCATGCTCACCAACTTCTCGACCGTCTACAAGCGTCTGCAGCGCCTCAAGGAGCTCGAGCAGATCGACTTCGAGGACGTCGCCGCGTCCGGTCTGACCAAGAAGGAGCTTCTCGTGCTCTCGCGCGAGAAGGCCAAGCTGGAGAAGACCCTCGGCGGTATCCGCGAGATGCAGAAGGTGCCCAGCGCCGTCTGGATCGTGGACA
Source organism: Streptomyces sp. NPDC006265 (assembly GCF_040613555.1). Taxonomy (NCBI): domain Bacteria; kingdom Bacillati; phylum Actinomycetota; class Actinomycetes; order Kitasatosporales; family Streptomycetaceae; genus Streptomyces; species Streptomyces sp. NPDC006265. The sequence continues at coordinate 4,202 of NZ_JBEXSH010000076.1, read as the reverse complement.
CCAAGAAGGAGCACATCGCCGTTGGTGAGGCCCGGAAGCTGAACATCCCGGTCGTCGCGATCCTCGACACCAACTGCGACCCCGACGAGGTCGACTACAAGATCCCGGGCAACGACGACGCGATCCGCTCCGTCACCCTGCTCACCCGTGTGATCGCGGACGCGGTCGCCGAGGGCCTCATCTCCCGCTCCGGTGTCGCCACCGAGGGCAAGGGCGACAAGGCCGCGGGCGAGCCGCTGGCCGCGTGGGAGCGCGACCTGCTCGAGGGCGAGAAGAAGGCCGACGAGGCCGCCCCCGCCGCCGAGGCCGCTCCGGCTGCCGAGGCCCCTGAGGCTGCTCCGGCTGCCGAGGCCGCCGAGGCTGCTCCGGCCGCCGAGGGCGAGAAGCCGGCCGAGGCCGAGGAGCCGGCCGAGGGCGAGAAGCCGGCCGAGGGCGAGAAGCCGGCCGAGGCCGAGCAGGCCTGACCCGTCAGTCCGAGTTGACGGCGGGAGCGGCCGCACTCACCAGCGCCTGCGGCGCGGTGAAGTCCGCTCCCGCCGTTGACCCGTAGGTCAGCGGAAGGACAGCGCCTTCCGGCTCCATGGGGCGCATCCGCAGATCTTCGATCTTCCAGACTTCGAGAGAGATTCACAGACTCATGGCGAACTACACCGCCGCCGACGTCAAGAAGCTCCGTGAGCTCACGGGCGCCGGCATGATGGACTGCAAGAAGGCGCTGGACGAGGCCGAGGGCAACGTCGAGAAGGCCGTCGAGGCGCTCCGTATCAAGGGCCAGAAGGGCGTCGCCAAGCGCGAGGGCCGCTCCGCCGAGAACGGCGCCGTCGTCTCGATCATCGCCGACGACAACTCCTCCGGTGTCCTGGTCGAGCTGAAGTGCGAGACGGACTTCGTCGCCAAGGGTGACAAGTTCCAGGCCGTGGCCAAGACCATCGCCGAGCACGTCGCCAAGACCTCCCCGGCCGACCTCGAGGCGCTGCTCGCCTCCGAGATCGAGGCCGGCAAGACCGTCCAGGCGTTCGTCGACGAGGCCAACGCCAACCTGGGCGAGAAGATCGTCCTGGACCGCTTCGCGCAGTACGCCGACGGCTTCGTGACGGCGTACATGCACCGCACGATGCCCGACCTGCCCCCGCAGATCGGTGTCCTCGTCGAGCTGGACAAGCCGAACGCGGAGATCGCCAAGGGCGTCGCCCAGCACATCGCCGCCTTCGCGCCGAAGTACCTCTCCAAGGAGGACGTGCCGGCCGAGGTCGTCGAGTCCGAGCGCCGCGTCGCCGAGGAGACCACCCGCGCCGAGGGCAAGCCCGAGGCCGCCCTGCCGAAGATCGTCGAGGGTCGCCTCAACGGCTTCTTCAAGGACGCCACGCTGCTCGGCCAGCCGTACGCGCTCGACAACAAGAAGTCGGTCCAGAAGGTTCTGGACGAGGCCGGTGTCACCCTGAAGCGCTTCACGCGCATCAAGGTCGGCATCTGAGTCCGTACCGCGCTCGACGCCCGACCCCGATAGGGTCGACAGCGGTCGTCCGCGTACGCCGTCACACGAGTGGCGGACGACAGCAGATCTGACGAGGAGGCCATTGCCGTATGGGATGCGAAACACGCCCCACCGGCAATGGCCTTCTTGGTATGTGCAACACGTGAAAGAGGCGGGATCCCCCATGACCACCAAGGCCCAGAAGAGCGACGACGGCAAAGTGCGCGGCCGGTTTCTGCTGAAGCTGTCCGGAGAGGCCTTCTCCGGTGGCGGCGGCCTTGGCGTCGACCCCGACGTGGTGCACAAGATCGCCCGCGAGATCGCGGCCGTCGTACGCGACGGCGCGGAGATCGCGATCGTCATCGGCGGTGGCAACTTCTTCCGCGGCGCCGAACTCCAGCAGCGCGGCATGGACCGGGCCCGCTCCGACTACATGGGCATGCTCGGCACGGTCATGAACTGCCTCGCCCTCCAGGACTTCCTGGAGAAGGTCGGCGTGGACTGCCGGGTGCAGACCGCCATCACCATGGGTCAGGTCGCCGAGCCGTACATCCCGCTGCGCGCCGTGCGGCACCTGGAGAAGGGCCGCGTGGTCATCTTCGGCGCCGGGATGGGCATGCCGTACTTCTCCACCGACACCACCGCCGCCCAGCGCGCCCTGGAGATCGACGCCGAGGCGCTGCTGATGGGCAAGAACGGTGTGGACGGGGTCTACGACTCCGACCCCAAGACCAACCCGGACGCGGTGAAGTTCGACCACCTCGGCTACGGCGAGGTCATCACGCGCGATCTGAAGGTCGCCGACGCCACGGCCGTGACGCTGTGCCGCGACAACAAGCTCCCGATCGTGGTCTTCGAGCTGCTGGCCGAGGGCAACATCGGACGCGCCGTCAAGGGTGAGAAGATCGGCACGCTGGTGGGGGACCCCGGCAGCCGGGACTGACACCCCCGGGTACAACCCCGTCCGGGGGACGGACGGGACGGAGCCGGGCCGGGGGATGGACAATGTCCTGCCGGTCGGGAACCGTGCAGGAAGAAGACGCGACGCAGCCGGCCGCCGCCCCACATGGAACCGCAGCCGGGCCTACTCAAGACACGCAGGAGCAAGTGGTGATCGAAGAGACCCTCCTCGAGGCCGAGGAGAAGATGGAGAAGGCCGTCGTGGTCGCCAAGGAGGACTTCGCCGCGATCCGCACCGGTCGTGCGCACCCGGCGATGTTCAACAAGATCGTGGCCGACTACTACGGCGCGCCGACGCCGATCAACCAGCTGGCCTCGTTCTCCGTGCCCGAGCCGCGTATGGCCGTGGTGACCCCCTTCGACAAGAGCGCGCTGCGCAACATCGAGCAGGCGATCCGCGACTCCGACCTGGGCGTCAACCCGAGCAACGACGGCAACATCATCCGGGTGGTGTTCCCCGAGCTCACCGAGGAGCGCCGCCGCGAGTACATCAAGGTCGCCAAGGGCAAGGGCGAGGACGCGAAGATCTCGATTCGCTCCGTGCGCCGCAAGGCCAAGGAAGCCATCGACAAGCTGATCAAGGACGGCGAGGTCGGCGAGGACGAGGGCCGCCGTGCGGAGAAGGAGCTCGACGACACCACCGCGAAGTATGTCGCGCAGGTGGACGAGCTCCTGAAGCACAAGGAAGCGGAGCTGCTCGAGGTCTGATGAACGACTCTTCCTGGGGGGCGCCGCCACAGGCCGGGTACTGGGGGCCCACCGACCAAGGGCATGGTCACGGGCACGTCCAGGGTCCGGGCCACGGGCACGTCCAGGGGGCCGCTCCGGCGGGTCCCGCATACGATGCGTATGAAGCGCCTCAGACTCGCCCCATGCCCATCGTGCCCGACGTGACCGAATTCGGCGGAAACCAGGATGACGACCGGGGGGCTGCTCGGCTGAGCGGCCCCCCGGTCCGAAACGACACGAATCCGGAGCCCATGCCCGACGCCTCGCAGCCGGCGCCCAAGCCGCCGAAGAAGAGCGCGGGTCGCGACCTGAGTGCCGCGATAGGGGTCGGTGTCGGGCTCGGTGCGGTGATCGTCGCGTCGCTGTTCGTCGTCAAGGCCGTGTTCGTGGGTGTCGTCGCCGTGGCCGTGGTGGTGGGCCTGTGGGAGCTGACCAAGCGGCTGGAGGAGCGCAAGGGCATCCGGGCGCCCCTCGTGCCGCTCGCGCTCGGCGGTGCCGCGATGGTCGTCGCCGGGTACGTCCGGGGCGCCGAGGGCGCGTGGGTGGCGATGGCGCTCACGGCACTGGCCGTCCTGGTCTGGCGCATGACCGAACCGCCCGAGGGCTACCTCAGGGACGTCACGGCGGGCGTCTTCGCGGCGTTCTACGTACCGTTCCTGGCGACCTTCGTCGCGATGATGCTGACCGCGGACGACGGGCCGCAGCGGGTGCTCACCTTCCTGCTGCTCACGGTCGTCAGCGACACCGGGGCCTACGCCGTCGGCTGGCGGTTCGGCCGGCACAAGCTCGCCCCGCGCATCAGCCCCGGCAAGACCCGCGAGGGCCTGCTCGGCGCGGTCTCCTTCGCCATGGTCGCGGGGGCGCTGTGCATGCAGTTCCTCATCGACGACGGGGCCTGGTGGCAGGGCCTGGTGCTGGGCCTCGCGGTCGCGGTCACCGCCACGCTCGGCGACCTCGGCGAGTCCATGATCAAGCGGGACGCCAGGGCTTGCCGATCTCCCAGACGAGCAGGAGCGCCAGCAGGCCGCGGTGTTCGGTG
>NZ_JBEXSH010000075.1:0-18154 GCF_040613555.1 Streptomyces sp. NPDC006265 | reverse complement strand
TGGGCGCTGACCAGGGCCCGCAGTCCGTGGCCGGCGTCAGCCGCCTGTTCACCGAGCGCCCGACGGGAGGTGAGTTCCTCCCGGGTGAGACGCCGTCCGGTGGCCGCGACCTCGGACAGTATCCGGGCATAACCCGCCAGATACTCCTCCGGAATCTGCAACTCCGCCATGTCGCCCCCGAGTTCTTGATGCGCCGCTGACGGTTCCTCAACGGCTGACCGGCATGGAGACCCTAGACAACATTGCCGGGATCCGGCAATGCGCGGGTGTGTGCCAGGGGTGCAGCATGGGTTGCGGGGAGCACTACGGGGGATTCCGGTGCCGGACATCGGCAGGTGTCCGGCACCGGGACCCTGAGCGAACGGTGCGCCGCCGGACACGGTTGACGGGTAGTGCGGACGGAAGGGGGGGCGGCATGCGGACGTTGCTGTCGGTCGTCACCGGGCCGCCCACGATCCTCCTGACCACCGCCCTCGTCGTGGTGCTCTGCTTCTGGTGCCTCGTCGCCGCGGGCCTCACCTCGGTGGGCAGTTTCGACGCGGACGCGAACCTCCGTGCCTGGGGCATGGGCGGCGTACCCGTGGCGGTAGCCGTCTCCACGCTGACGGCCGTGGCCTGGTTCCTGAGTGTCGGGAGCGTCCTCGTGCTGGTCGTGTGCGCGCCGCCGTGTGCCGCCACCGGGCTGCTGCGCATGGTCCTGCCCGTCGCGGCCCTGCCCGTCGCGTGGCGACTGACCTGCCTGTTCGTGCGCCCCCTGCATCGGCTCTTCCCCGACGAAGGCGGCCCGCCCGATCGTGGCCGCGCACGGGGCCGCGTGAACCACGCCGCCTGAGCAGTGCCCCGCCGGCCCTCGCCGCTTCCCCCCTCACGCTTCGATTCCTTCACGCCTCAAGGACGTTTGCCATGACTGTCATCCTCCTGGGCGTCGGCGTGCTCATCGCCGTCACCCTGCTCGCCGTACTACTCGTCTCGCGGCTGTTCCGCAAGGTGGAGCAGGGCAAGGCGCTGATCGTCTCCAAACTGCGAAAGGTCGACGTGACCTTCACCGGGCAGGTCGTGCTGCCCGTACTGCACAAGGCCGAGGTGATGGACATCTCGGTGAAGGCCATCGAGATCACCCGGACCGGCAAGGACGGCCTGATCTGCCAGGACAACATCCGGGCCGACATCCGGATCACGTTCTTCGTCAAGGTCAACAAGACCGTCGAGGACGTCATCAAGGTCGCGCAGGCCGTCGGCACAGCCCGGGCGAGCGACCGGGACACGCTGCAGGAACTGTTCCACGCGAAATTCTCCGAGGCGCTGAAGACCGTCGGCAAGCAACTGGACTTCACCGACCTGTACACCAAGCGCGAGGAGCTGCGGTACCGGATCATCGAGGTCATCGGCGTCGACCTCAACGGCTACCACCTGGAGGACGCCGCGATCGACTACCTGGAGCAGACACCGGTCGCCCAGCTCGACCCGGCCAACGTCCTCGACGCCCAGGGCATCCGCAAGATCACCGAGCTGACGGCCGTGGAGCACGTGCGCACCAACGAGGCGCAGCGCACGGAGGAGAAGGAGATCACGCGGCAGAACGTCGACGCCCGCGAGGCCATCCTGGAGCTGGAGCGCCGGCAGGTCGACGCCGAGACCAAGCAGAAGCGGGAGATCGCGACCGTACGGGCCCGGGAAGAGGCCGAGACGGCGCGGGTGGTGGAGGAGGAGAGGCTGCGGGCACAAGGCGCCTTCCTGGCCACCGAGGAGAAGCTCGGCGTGCAGCGCGAGAACCAGGCCCGCGAGGTCGCCGTCGCCGCGAAGAACCGCGAGCGGGTCATCGCCATCGAGAACGAGCGCATCGAGAAGGACCGGCTCCTCGAAGTGATCGGCCGGGAACGGGAGACGCAGCTGACCAGGATCGCCGCCGAGAAGGAGGTCGAGGCGGAGAAGCGGGACATCGCCGAGGTCATTCGCGAACGCGTCGCCGTGGACCGGACGGTCGCCGAGCAGGAGGAGTCCATCAAGAAGCTGCGGGCCGTGGAGGAGGCGGAACGGCAGCGGCAGGCCGTGATCATCGCCGCCGAAGCCGAGGCGCAGGAGAAGCTGGTCAAGGACATCAAGGCCGCCGAAGCCGCCGAGCAGGCCGCCACGCACCGCGCTGCCGAGGAACTGACCCTAGCCGAGGCCCGGTTGAAGACGGCCGACCTCGACGCGCAGGCCAAGCTCCGCCTCGCCGAAGGCATCCAGGCCGAGGCCGCCGCCGAAGGGCTCGCCGCCGTCCAGGTCCGCGACAAGGAAGCCGACGTCACCGAGAAGACCGGCCGCGCGGAGGCAGCCGCCACCGAGGCCCGGCTGAGGGCCGAAGCGGAAGGCGCGCAGGCCCAGGCACTCGCCGACGCGGCAGCCATCGGCGAGAAGCTCAAGGCCGAGGCGGAGGGCCTGACCAAGAAGGCCGCCGCCATGGCAGCCCTCGACGACGCCTCACGGGGGCACGAGGAGTACCGGCTGCGCGTCCAGGCGGACAAGGAGATCCGCCTCGCCGGGCTCGACGTGCAGCGGCAGGTCGCCGAGGCGCAGGCCACGGTGCTCGCCACCGGGCTGGAGAACGCCGACATCAACATCGTCGGCGGCGAGTCGGTCTTCTTCGACCGGCTGATGTCCTCGATCGCGCTCGGCAAGAGCGTCGACGGGTTCGTCCAGCACTCCGAGACCGCGCAGGCCCTTGCCGCGCCCTGGCTGGAAGGCACCTCCAGCTTCACCGACGACCTGAGCCGCATGCTCGGCTCGCTCTCCACGTCGGACGTGCAGAACCTGACCGTCTCGGCCCTGCTGATGAAGCTGATGAAGACCGGCGGGACCGACTCGGGGCAGCTCCAGCAGCTGCTCGACAAAGCCGGCGAGTTGGGCCTGGCGGACAAGCCGCTCACCGTCCTGAACGGCAGTGCCGCCCACGCCTGACCCGCCCTCCCGGTCCGGAGCCGCCGCACAGGGGACGGCGGCTCCGGACCGGGTTCCCCGACTTCCTGAGAGGCATGCCATGACGATCGGCCCGGACACCGGCACGTACGACCCCGTGGACACGGGCGCGTACGAGGTGCTGCGCGACCGCCTCACCGCACAGGCCGCCGAACTCGCCCGCCGGGCCGAGGCACTCAACGTCCGTCGTGGTGAGGAGTTCGGCTCGACGCGGCTCGAACTCGTCGGCACCGGCCGACTGCGCACCGAGCACTCCGCGGTGCCCCGGGACGTCGTCGCCGTGGGCGCCGTGCTGCTCTTCGGCTCCAACGCCGCCCCGAGCCGGGAGACCGACACGCGCGTCGGCGATGTCCTGGCCCTGTACGACCGCGATCTGAAGCGACTGCCGGACGACGCCGTCCCCGGCCTGCTCGACGACCCCGCCTTCGTCCGCGAGTTCACCGCCCTGCACCGCTACTACCGCCAGGCCCGCCTGCTCCGGCTCCGGTGCACCGAGGGCAAACTGCTCGCCGTCTTCCAGACCGGCGAGAAGGCGGACGACACGCGGGTGCTGCGCTGGGCCCTGTCCGACGACGGACGAGCAACGTTCCTCGACGCACGGGGCGAGCGCGATCACGTCCTCCCGCCGTCCCACGACGTCGAATGGATCGACAGCACGCGCGAGGACCATGTCCTCGGACGGCACCCGCACGTCTCGATCCGCGGCGAGGTGTTCGTCTCCACGGTCGGCGGCGTCCTCACCGTCAAGGCCGACGACGACACCGAGTCCGAGGGGGGTGTCCACACCGAGCCGGTAGACGAGCCACTGCAGTCCCTCGCGGACGCGGACATCGCGTACGCGCGAGTGGGCGCACTCATCCTGCTGCGCCTCCGCCCCTACAAGGAGGCCACCGACCGCCACCTGGTGTTCAACACCCTCACCAGAACCGTCGTCCGCCTCGACGGCATCGGCCGGGCCTGCCGCCGCCTGCCCGAGGACCAGGGCATCGTCTTCCCCGGCGGCTACTGCCTGGCCGCGGGCACACACAAGACGTACGAACTCGAGACGGCGGAGCTGGAGTTCGAGCGGGAAAACCGCTCCCCGAACGGCGAGGACGTGCTCTACGCCTTCCACGCGCGTGCGGAGGGCCGCAGCCTGCTTCTGTCGTACAACACGATCCGCAAGGAGATGGCCAACCCCCTGCCCTGCCAGGGCTGGGCGCTCTTCGACGACGGCGCGCTCGTGGTCCTGCGGGCCGACACCGACGCATCGCAGCGTGTCCACCCCGTGCAGTGGTGGACCTCTCCGTACGTCTCGGACACCCATGCCGCAGCTCAGCCCGTCGGCACCGGCCCCCTGGCACGCATCGGCAACGCCGACCTCGTGCGCGGCATCTCCGACTGCCTCTCCATCACCGGAGCCGTCGCCGACACGACCCCCACGAACGAGGTGTACGAGGCGCTGCTGGCCGCCTGTGTCCGGGCGGCGGACACCCATCACTGGCTGGCCGACCCCGAACTGGGCGACCTCCACGCCCCGCTGGCGCAGCTGCGTGACACGGCACAGCAGGTCCTGGCCGAGTTCGCGACCGTCCAGGCCCTCACCCGGCAGGCTGCGGACGCGCTCGCCGAAGCCACCGCGCGGGTGGCCGAGGTCGTACGGCGGCTGCGGGGTGAGGCCCCGCGCGGCGCGGCAGACTGGGTGACCGGCCTGACGGAGCTGCGCCGCGCACAGGGCCATCTGCTCACCCTCAAGGACCTGCGGTACGCGGACACCGCGCGCATCGACGAACTTGCCGCCGACACCGATTCCGACCTTGCCGCCTTCGGCCGGCGCGCCGTGGCACACCTCGCCCGCGAGGAGGCCTTCGCCGACCACTACGCCGACGTCGAGCGGCTCGTAGCCGACGCCGAGGCGATCGCCACCGTCGCCGAAGCCTCACCCGTCGCCGCCCGCATGGCCGAACTCACCGATGACTTGAACACGGTGACCGAGGTCGTCGCCGGCCTGGACATCGCCGACGCCACCGTCCGAACGGCGATTCTGGAGCGCATCGCCGAGGTCCTCGGCGGTGTCAACCGGGCCCGCGCCGCCCTCGACGGCCGGCGCCGCGAACTCCTCGGCCGAGAAGGGCGAGCCGAGTTCGCCGCCGAGTTCGCCCTGCTCGGCCAGTCCGTCACCGGCGCGCTCACCGCCGCGGACAGTCCCGAGGCATGCGATGAACAACTCGCCCTCCTGCTCGTACAGGTGGAGAACCTGGAGTCCCGGTTCGCCGAGTTCGACGACTTCCTCGCCACCCTCGCCGACAAGCGCGACGAGGTCCACGAGGCGTTCTCCGCCCGCAAGCAGACCCTCGCCGATGCCCGCGCCCGGCGCGCCGAACGCATGGCCGACTCCGCGAACCGTGTGCTGCGGACCGTGGCCCGCCGGGCCGCCGCCCAGCCGGACGCCGACGCCGTCACCACGTATTTCACCTCCGACCCGATGCCCGCCAAGGTCCGCCGCGTCGCCGACGAACTGCGCGACCTGGGTGACCAGGTCAGGGCGGAGGAGCTGGACGGCCGCCTCAAGGCCGCCCGCCAGGACGCGTTCCGCGCCCTGCGCGACCGCACCGACCTCTACGCCGACGACGGCCGCACGATCCGCCTCGGCGCCCACCGGTTCGCCGTCAACACCCAGCCTCTCGACCTCACCCTCGTCCCGCACGGCGATCGCCTCGCCTTCGCCCTGACCGGCACCGACTACCGCTCCCCGGTCACCGACCCCGACTTCACCGACACCCGCTCGTACTGGGACCGTCCCCTGCCCTCGGAGTCGCCCGAGGTCTACCGGGCCGAGTACCTCGCCACCCGTCTGCTGGACGAACACGGCCCCGAGGCCCTGGCGGAGGCCGACCTGCCCCCCCTCGTGCGGCAGGCCGCCGAGACGGCGTACGACGAGGGTTACGAGCGCGGCGTCCACGACCACGACGCGACAGTGATCCTCACCGCGCTCCTGCGCCTGCACGAGGGCGCCGGTCCACTACGCCACGAACCGGCTGCCCGCGCCGCCGCCCAGTTGTTCTGGGCGCACGGCACGACGGCCGAGGAACAGCGGAGCTGGACCCTGCGCGCGGTGTCCCTCGCCCGGGCCCGGGACACGTTCGGTCTGACGCCCGCGATCGCCGAACTGCAGCGGGAGCTGGCGGACGTCGCGGGTGGAGCAGCCCCGGCCGCCTACCTCTTCGAGGAACTGACCAGTGGCCCGCCCGGCTTCGTCATCAGCTCCGGCACCCGCACTCTGCTCGACAAGTTCAGCCGCACCGTGGGCACCTCGGCCTACGACGACGACCTCACCGCCCTCACCGACCAGGCCGCCCGCGGGCAACTGGTCGAGGCATGGCTGACGGCGTACGCCTCCGCAACCGGCACCGGCCTCACCCCCGGCGACCTGGCCGAGGCGGTGGCCGCCGAACTCTGCCCCGGCCTGACCCGCTACGAGTCCGACGCACCGCTCACGGAAACCGTCACGGGCCTGCTGGGCACCCACCCCCGCATCACCGGCCGTGCCCTCCCGCTCCGGATCGACGAACTCCTCGCCCGCGCCCGGCGTTTCCGAACCCACGACGCGCCCGGCCACCGCGCCTACCAGCATCGCCGTACCGCTCTGGTGGATGCCGAACGCACCCGCCTCCGCCTGGACGACTACCGGCCCCGCGTGATGTCCGCGTTCGTACGCGGCAGGCTCATCGACGAGGTCTACCTCCCGCTGATCGGCGACAGCCTCGCCAGGCAGCTCGGCACCACGGGCGACTCCAAGCGCACCGACTCCGGCGGCCTGCTCCTGCTCATCTCCCCGCCGGGCTATGGCAAGACCACACTCATGGAGTACGTCGCCGACCGACTCGGGATGATCCTCGTGAAGGTCGACGGCCCGGCACTCGGCCACACCGTCACCTCGCTCGACCCGGCAGAGGCCCCGAACGCCACCGCCCGCCAGGAGATCGAGAAGATCAACTTCGCGCTGGCGGCGGGCAACAACACCCTCCTCTACCTCGACGACATCCAGCACACCTCACCCGAACTGCTCCAGAAGTTCATCCCCCTCTGCGACGCCACCCGCCGCATCGAGGGCGTGCGGGACGGCGCTCCACGCACCTACGACCTGCGCGGCAAACGCTTCGCCGTCTGCATGGCCGGCAACCCCTACACCGAGTCCGGCAGCCGCTTCCAGGTGCCCGACATGCTCGCCAACCGCGCCGACGTGTGGAACCTCGGCGACGTCCTGACCGGCAAGGACGACGTCTTCGCACTCAGCTTCATCGAGAACGCCCTCACCGCCAACCCGGTCCTCGCCCCGCTCGCCGGCCGCGACCGCGCCGACCTCGACCTGCTGATCCGCCTCGCGCAAGGGGACCCGGCTGCTCGCGCGGACCGCCTGACCCACCCCTACGCCCCCGCGGAGCTGGAGCAGATCCTGGCCGTGCTGCGTCACCTGCTCACCGCCCGGGAGACGGTCCTGGCCGTGAACGCCGCGTACATCGCCTCGGCGGCACAGTCGGACATGACCCGCACGGAACCGCCCTTCCGGCTCCAGGGCTCCTACCGCACCATGAACAAGATCGCTCAGCGCGTCCAGCCCGTCATGAACGACGTCGAACTCGCCGCGCTGATCGAGGACCAGTACCGGGCCGAGGCCCAGACCCTCACCACCGGAGCCGAGACCAATCTCCTCAAGCTTGCCGAGCTGCGGGGCACTCTGACCGCCGAGCAGTCGGCCCGCTGGACCGAGTTGAAGGCGGCCTACGTCCGAGCCCAGTCCCTCGGCGGCCCCGAGGACGACCAACTCGCCCGGGCCGTCTCCGCCCTCGGTCTCCTGGCCGACCGGATCGCGGCCGTCGAGACGGCGATCAACCGGGCGAGCGACCCGCGACACCCGGTCATGAACCCCATGGCTCGGCACGCTGCACGGCCGGTGCCGGGTGGCGGGGACTGAGATGCGAGGTGCACCTCCGCTCCCCGGCGCGCCGGACGCAGAGCTCGCCCGAGAGCGGGCCCGCACAGCGGCGGCGGCTTGCGCCATGACGGCAGCCCTTCCGCTCGCACTCGGCGCCCTCTCCGGGGGAGGCTTCCTGGTCACGGCGCATGCCATGGGGGCCGCTCTGACCGCGCTGGTATGCCCCCGGGACCTGCGCCGGGAGCGTCCCCCGGCACGTCATTCGCGGACCCGGTCGACCGCACGCACCCTGACCGGCCGACGCAGCGTCGATAAGTCCCGGGTCGCCTCAGTCCGGTTGTGGACGATGTTCTCGCCCGGCGGCTCGACCTTGTCTCGGGGACGGTCCGAGAGGGTGGCTCGTACCACACACGGTGACGATGTTCCTCTCACAGGTGGTCGCCGTGTGCGCCTACCTGATCGGATTCCTCGAAGTCAGCGGACCGGGCTGACGATTCAGCGGGTGTCACGGGCGGTAGCGGGAGCCGGTTCGGCGCCAGGGATGCCGGCGATGTCCTCGACCTTGAAGAGGCGGGCGATCGGCACATCGGTGGAGCTGTGGGCGACGATCGAGAAGGCGATGCACACGGCGATCAGGGTGAACGCCTCCTCGCCCTGCGGGATCCCGGCCTGGAGCACCAGCAGCCCGTACACCACGGAGGCGAAGCCCTTCGGCCCGAACCAGGCGGCGACCAGCTTCTCCTGCCGGGTGAAACGGGTGCCGAGCAGCGACAGCAACAGCGAGGCCGGCCTGATCAGCACGATCGCCAGGACGACGGCGACATAGCCGCCGAAGGACAGGTCGCCGAACAACCGCGGCGTCAGCAGCGCCCCGAACACCAGCAGCGCCGCGAACTTGGCCAGCTCGGCCAGCGCCTCGCCGAGCGGCTCGAAGGCCTCCTTCGCCTCCAGCGAGCGCGCCGTGAGCACCGCTCCCGCCGAGAAGGCCGCGAGGTAGGGGTTGGCGTGCGTGAGGTGGCACAGGGCATACAGGATGACGCCGATGGCCAGGGGCAGCAGCGGCTGAAGTTTGGGCTCGGCGCCCAGCAGCCGGAACCGTACGAGCTCGATCACCACGTAGGGCAGGACCACGCCGAAGACGAGGCCGAGGACCAGCTCCAGCGCGATCTTCCCGAGCGACGCCTCCGCGTGCCCGGAGGTCGGCCCGGCCGCGGCGATCAGGATGAGCACCACCGGCAGAGCGAGCCCGTCGTTGATTCCGCTCTCCACGTTGAGCAACTGCCGCAGTTTCGAAGGGACTTCCTTGCGGCCGACGATGGCCGACGCGAACACCGGGTCGGTGGGCGCGAGCACCGCGCCGACCAGGAAGGACGTCGTCCAGTCCAGCCCCACCAGGAAGTGCGTGATCAGCGCCATTCCGACGAACGCCATCGGCATGCCGAGCCCGAGCGCGCGGGCCGGGTTGCGCCAGTTGTGCCGCAGCTTGGGGAAGGAGACGTGCATGCCGTCGGTGAACAGCACCGCGAACAGCGCCAAGTCGGCTGTGACGGACACGATCTCGCTGTCCGGCGTGATGTGGATCAGCCCGAGGAAGCCGTCACTGACCAGGGCTCCGCCGACAAGGAAGAGGAAGGACGTGGACAGCACGGTCCGGGCGGCGAGCCCCGACAACAGCACCGCTATGAGCAGCGCCACCCCGAAGACCACGATGAGCACCATGACCAGAACCCCCGATCGGCGAAGAGACTTGTCCTCAAACCGCCGACCAGACTTCCCGGCACACCACTGGGAACCTTACACGTCCTTGACGCGGCATTGTCATGCTCTTGGCGTGCATCCCGACGCGCCGTAGGTTGCCGGGTTCCGGAAGGGGGGAGGACCCTTCAGCCGATAGGAACGGTCGACGCCGATGCGACCGCGGTCGGCACGGGGCTGGTGGTGGGGATGGCGTCCGGTGCCTCCTCCAATTCCTGGACCGTACCGACGCCCGGCTGGTGGGCCGGGTCGCCCGCCGTGGTGGAGAGCCAGGACCAGGCCCCGAGGGCCAGGCCGATGGCGGCGGCCGTCGCGATCACGCGGCCGGCCCGGCGGAGTCTGGCGGGCCCGTTGAGCTCTCGCCAGGCCGGCTCCGGGCTTTCGGGCTGCCACAAGTCACCCACGGCGTCCGCCCTGTCGTCCGTCGGTGCGTGATCCGGACGCCGACCAGGGGGGTGCTGCCGGCCGGCGTCGAGCCGGCGGCGAGGGGTACGGGCAGATGCCCGTTCCTGCGCGGAGGGCTCCTTGGGGGCGGATTCGCGGATGGCGCGCTCGTTGTCCGCCAGGAACTTCAGCCAGACGTCACCGGTGTCGGACGGCGTGGCATCCGAGCCGTCCGGCGTTCCCTGCCTGTCCGGTTCTGGGGTGGTCACGTCCCCTTTTTCCTCCTGGGAAGGGCCGCATGGCCGGCGACCGCCGCGTCCTGTCAGGGGGCCGGCCGACGGCCGGAAGGTTGTCCTGTGCCGATCGGCCGTCGGCCGGCCCGTGGCATCCGATACTTGCACAGTGCAAAATATGATCGCCAGTGCTCTCGGGTGACGTTTCGGTATCACGAGTGCCTGTGCGCGGCCCGGCCGTATCCGTCGGCGGCTTCGAGTCGTACGAAGGGAATGGCTCGTCCTGCCTCGCGGAACGACGCCTCGCTGCCGTCCACGGGGAGACCCATGAACGCGCACAGCCGGCGGGCGGTGCGAGGATGCCGGCGCGCATAGTCGGCCATGATCTCGGCGCCGTCCTCGAGGGGCAGGAAGTGCGCGGTGACCGCACGGGGGCGGTTTCCGAACCGGATCAGGGTCTTCGGCTGGGCGCGCAGGTTCAGGTACCAGTCGGCCCTCGGGCCGAAGCCGGAGGCGACCGTCCAGCTCGCCTCGGCCGGGTCGTAGGACACGACCTCGAGGACCGTCATGCGGTCACAGTCGGAGATCCGGCCGGTGTGGTGCAGCAGAAGAAGCCGCTTTCCGAAGAGGGGCCCGAGCCCTGCGCGGTAGAGCAGGATCGGCAGGCGCAGGGCCAGGCGTCGCCACCCGCTGGGAAGCCGCGGGTGACGGGGCGCGGTGTCTCTGTCGGCCATGGTCGAGCCTTCCACGTGTCGGGAATGTCGTCTCTCGGACTCGGTTGGGTAAAGGACCCGGGGCGGGAGTCGTCTCGTGGAAGCCACCTTTGCATAGTCTAAAGGTGGGGGAGGGCGCCTGCGGGGAAGGCCGGCGGCTCTCGACAGCCGCGACATCGCAGGAGTTGCCGCATGACCGATCTGAAGCCGCCATCGAGCTGGACGCTGCTGTCCTGCATGCCGGTCGTGGTGATGGCGGCTGTCACGGTGACGGACGTCGTGGCGGGGCCGGGTGTCGGGTTCCTGCCGCTGGTCTCCCTCGGGCCGGCCTTCGCCGGGCTGGTCGGGGGGTGGCGCCGTACGGCCTGGTTCGGGCTCGCGGCCCTCGTGCTGTGCGTCGCGCTCGGGTCGTACGACGGGCTGTTCGACGGGCGCCGCGGCTACACCGCGCTGGCTTCGGTGGCCGGTGTCACCGGCGCGGGTGTCGCGGCCGCGGTGATGCGCTCGCGCCGGGAGGCGGAGCTGGCCAGCGTGCGGTCGATCGCAGAGGTCGCCCAGCGGGTGCTCCTGCGCCCCGTGCCGCTGACCGCGGGCCCGCTGCAGGCCGCGGTGTCCTACACCTCGGCGGTCGCCGAGGCCCGGATCGGCGGGGACCTGTACGAGGTGGTGGCCTCCCCGCACGGCGTACGGGTCATAGTCGGCGATGTCCAGGGCAAGGGCCTGGCCGCGGTGGAGACGGCAGCGGTGGTGCTGGGTGCCTTCCGGGAGGCGGCGTACGACGAGGCCGACCTGTCGGGGGTCGGCGAGCGCTTGGAGCGGAGCGTGGCCCGGGAGCTGGAAGGGGAGAAGTTCGTCACCGCGATCCTCGCCGAGATCGGCATCGCCCATGAGGCGGTTTTCCTCAACTACGGACATCCGGCCCCGATGATCGTGCGCGGGGACGGCGCCGTCGACTTCCCGCAACCGCGGTCCTTCGCCCTGCCGTTGGGCCTCGGGGCGCACGGAAGCGAGGGTCCGGAACCCTATCGGGTGGGCTTCGCCCCGGGTGAGCAGCTTCTGCTGTACACCGACGGTGTCACCGAGGCCCGCGACGAGGACGGCCGCTTCTATCCCGTCGGTGAGCGGGCTTACCTGCTGAAGGCCCCGGACGCACACCGCGCCCTGGAGACCTTGCGCGAGGATCTCGCGCAGCACTCCGTCGGACCGCCTCACGACGATGCCGCGATGCTTCTGCTGCGCTACCACGGTCACGGGGAAGGAAAATCTGCTCCCTCCACGTGAGTGAGCAGGCACGTCCGCACGGTAGAAAGGATGTATGCCGGAGCGTGAGATCCCCGCGGGGACGATGGACGACGTGGACGTGGTGACGCGGTCGGTGCTGACCGCGTCCCGCCTGCTGGTGGGGGTCTCTGCGCGCTCCCTCGCCGCCGTCGAGGAACGGGTGACGCTGCCGCAGTTCAGAATGCTCGTGGTGCTGTCCACGCGCGGTGCCACCAAGCTCGTCACGCTCGCCGACCTGCTTCAGGTCGCCCCGTCCACCGCCATGCGGATGGTCGACCGGTTGATCGCGGCCGGGCTCGCCGACCGGCAGTCCAACCCCGGTAACCGCCGCGAGACCCTGCTCCAGCTCACAGAGGAAGGCCGCCGTACGGTCGCGGACGTCACCGCGCGCCGCCGCGCCGCGATCGCCGAGATCGTGGAGCGGCTCACCCCGACGCAGCGACTGGCGCTCATCGAGGCGCTGGCGGTCTTCAACGAGGCAGGGGGAGAGCCACTCGCTCCTGTCCAGGACGAGGCGGAGCCGCACCCACTGGGGTGGGCGCTGGACGTTCCGGTCGCCGGCGACGCCTGAAGCCCCCGGCCGCTCTTCTCCGCCTGCCGCCCGTTTTGCATAATGCAAGGGAAGCGTGCAGGGAACCGGCCACGCTGCCGGATCCCGGCAATGCGGACCGTGCGAGCCTGTCCGGCGCGGGGCAGTGTGGAGCGTTCCCGCGCGCACCAGGATGGCGGAGACCGAAGCGAGGCGGAAAGGGGTGGCGCATGCGGCGTGGACGGCACTCCGCCACCGCGGCGGAACAGCACCTGATGGTGCGTCTGCGCAGCATGGTGTGGGGACCGGCCGAGTTCGTCGGGCCGCCGCCGTTCCGGATGACCGCGAAGGGGCTCCTGGCCGGGGGTCTGGCGGCGGTCGCCATCGTCGGCAGCACGGTCGCCGGTGCCTGGTACGGGATCCCCGGGCCGGCGGCCGGCGAGGGCGGTCTGGTGTGCGCCGCGCTGCTCGTTCTGTACCTGTGCGGTGTGCGGGCGGGGCGGGCGCTGATCGGCATCGTCGCCGTGCTCGCGGTCTGCCTCGCACTGGAAACGCCCCCAGCCGCAGCGGGGTTCGTGTTGGCGGAGCGGGGCCGGGTGGAGTCCGTGGTGGTGACCTCGGTCGAGGGCGGCCCTGCAGACGTCTCGGGCAGCGGCCGCTACCTCTGCTCGGTGATCGACCCTGACGGCGTTCCCATGAAGGTCCGCATCTGGCGCGGGTGTGAGCAGACCACCCGGCCCGGTGACGCGATCACCGTCGTGTACGACGTGCAGGGACGGGTGCCGCCGCGTGGTGCGGAGGGAGGGGGCTCCCCCCTGGACGCCCTGAGCGGACTCGGCGGCTGGCTGGCCGGACTCGTGTCCGCGTGTGCGGTCGCCGTCGTGCGTTCCTACCGGCTCTCCGTTCCTGATCGAGGGCATCGTCCGTCGCCCTGATGCCGGCCACCGGGCCGCACCCCGGTTCGTCGATCCCACCGGCGTGCCAACAGGCTCACCTGACCCGCACGGGTGGGAACGGAAGCCCTTGGGCCGCCAGTTCGCGGGGCGATTTGTCCAGCCCGCTGCTCACGCGGTCGTATGCACCGCCCGCAACGCGCTCTGGTGGCTGAGCCATCCGATCGGCCTGCCGTGCGTGGGGTCCAGGACCGGAACGCCGGTGCCCGCCGCTGAGAGCAGAGTGTGCACAGCCTGCGCCAGGGGCTGGTCGGCCGGGACGGGGGCGGGCATCTCGGTGAGCGAGCCCACCACGGCCGGGACCGCGTCCGGCTGCTCCGTCAGTGCCTCGGCGATCGCCCGGGCCGTGACGACACCGACGTAGTGGCCATCGGTGTCGACCACGGGCAGCGCTCCGTACCCGGACAGGCTCAGCAGGTCAGCGGCGTCCGCGAGTTCGGTGGACGCGGGCAACGGTGAGGGCAGCGGATCCATGACCGAGGACACCTGCTGGGCGCCGATCCGGGCTCCCGGGGCGGGGCCGTCGAGGTCGATGCCGCGGCGGCGCAGCTTGAGGGTGTAGATCGTGTCACGGGTCAGCAGACGGCTCGTGGCGGTGGCCAGGACGATGGCCAGCATCAGGGGCAGGATGATCGAGTACTCGCCGGTCAGCTCGAAAAGGATCACCACGGCGGTGATCGGCGCCCGTGCGGCGCCGGCGAACACGGCACCCATACCGACCAGCGCGTACGCTCCCACCGAGCCGGCCGTGCCCGGCAGCAGATGGTGGACGCCCGCCCCGTACGCGGACCCGAGCATGGCCCCGATGAACAGGCTGGGCGCGAACACCCCGCCCGAGCCGCCGATCCCGATGGTCAGACTGGTCGCCAGCACCTTGCCCACCAGCAACAGCAGCAGGAAGCCGACCGCGTACCCGCCCGCCGTGGCCTTCTCCAGTACGGGGTAGCCGACCCCGTACATCTGAGGCAGTGCGAGCAGCACCAGCCCGAGGGCGAGTCCGCCCAACGCGGGGCGCAGCCACTCCGGGCCCCGCCAGGCCCAGTCGCAGGCGTCCTCGATCAGATACAGCACCCGGGCGAAGCCGAGGCCGACCACCGCGGCGACGACACCGAGCAGGGCGAAGAGGCCGTACTGCGCGAGATGGGCGACGTGGAATGCCGGCAAGGTCAGGAAGGCGACGTCGCCGAAGGCCGCCCGGCCGATCACGCTCGCGGTGACACTGGCCAGGACGGTCGCGCCGAACACCTCCGTGGAGAAGGTGCCCAGGATCAGCTCCATGGCGAAGAACACCCCGGCCAGGGGAGCGTTGAAGGTCGCGGCGATGCCGCCCGCCGCGCCGCAGGCGACCAGCAGCTTCATCCGGTGCTCGGTCACCTTGGTGATCCGCCCCAGGGTGGAGCCGAGGGCCGAACCGATCTGCACGATCGGCCCTTCGCGGCCCACCGACCCGCCCGAGCCGATGGTGAGGGCGGAGGCCAGCGTCTTGACCACCGCGACCTTCGGGCTGATCCGGCCGCCCCGCTGAGCGACCGCCAGCATCACCTCGGGCACACCGTGACCGCGCGCCTCCCTGGCGAAACGGTTGACCAGCGGCCCGTACAGCAGGCCGCCGAGGACGGGGGCGAGCAGAACGAAGTACGGCCCGAGCCAGGGCACGTACGGGTTGTCCGTGCCGGGCGAGGCCGCGTAGTCGGCTTGCCCGGAGAAGACGTGTGTGAAGGCCGTGATGCACCAGCGGAAGACGACGGACCCCACGCCGGCTCCGGCCCCGACGACCACGGCGAGCACCATCAGGCCCCATGGTGCGGTCCGCAGCCCTACTGCTCCGCGGCCAGAGGCGAGACCGTCCTCCGCTGCCCTGACCTGCTCGCTCCGGCTGACCGTCTGGGTAGCACCCATTCCTTCCCCTTTCTCATGTTTGCATTATGCAAAACGTGTCAAGGGTTCCTCCTCTCGGGGTCGGGCTCAGCGCACGGCCACGCGCGGGTGGAGGCGGACTGATCCGGTCGCGCCGAACCGAAGCCCGAAGGCGGTGTGTGGTGGGCGGTCGCACGACGCATGTGCCGGAGCAGTAGGCGCGGTCCGTCCCCGTGGGAGGTGACGGTCGTACCGGAGGTGAGCGGGATGCCGACATGCCCGTCGACCAGTCGCCCCGCCGCACCGGCAACACCCTCGCCGCCGACCTCGTTGCCAAGCCGAAGGTCCTCGGGGTTCGCGCGGGCCGGCCGGGTGTGTGCCTGTGTGGCGGCCAGGCGCCGGCTTGCCCGCGCCGTTGTGCATGTGCAGTTGGCGAAGTGGAAGGGCGCGCGTCCCGAAGAGCTCGTACAGGACGTCGACCTCGTCCTCGACGCCGTCGGCGGCCCCGGCAGCAGGGGCGCACGAACGCGCCGCCCGAGGGCGCATCCAGGGCAAGACCGCGCTCATGGTCGCCTGGCGTATCACCCTCGATCGCCGTCCTGAATGTCCGGAAAAACTGCCTATGGCCACCCGGCTGTATCCGGCATTAGCATGACGTTCACCTCTGCCGGGGCCGCGGCTCGTGCTGCCGCGGTGACACCGATGTCCGGTCGGCTGCTGGAGGTGCGGTATGACGCGTTCACCCGCGTCCTGGAAGGGTGACATCGGCTGGCACGCGCAGGCGCTGTGCGTGGGGGAGGACCCCGAGCTGTTCTTTCCGCTTGCGGAGACCGCCGCGGGTACGGCCCCGGCCCGCGCGGTGTGCAGGCGCTGCCCGGTGCTGCTCGACTGCCGTGACTGGGCCGTCCGGCACGGCGAGACGGACGGCGTCTGGGGTGCCACGACGGCGAGTCAGCGGCGGGCGATGCGCCGAGCCGTCCTTGACAGGTGACGTCCGGCGGTCGGCGGGGACGCCGCCGAAGCTGCCGGACTGCTCGCCGAGGCGGCGGTCACGGCGGTCACAGCTGGGCTGCGGTGATCGCGGTGACCGGACCTGAACGGTGACGTCGGCCCTCACGGTGACGTCAGGTCGACCAGATCACCCTGCCGTGATTCCGGACGACCACCTTGCCGTCGGCCCGCAGCACCAGCTGGGCGCCCTCGTTGCCGTGGGTCTTGGAAGCCCAGATGGGGCGGTCGTCGCCGTTGTGGATGACGAGGTTGCCGTCGGTCTGGAAGATAGCCCGGTGGTTCTTGCCGAAGGTCATCGACGCCCAGGTGGGCTTGCCGTGCTCGTTGTAGACCACGAGGTTGCCGTCGGTCTGCATGACCATGCGGATGCGGTTGGTGGTCCAGGCCTGGTTCACCTCCAGAACGCTGGTGGCGTAGACGGTCTCCGTGCTCCAGTTCGGCCGCGGCGACGGCTTGGGCTTGGGCTTCGGCTTGGGCTTGGCCGCGGGCTTCTTCTCGGGAGTGCCGGACGGCTCCGGCGCGGGCGCGGCAGGGGGTGGGGCGACGGTCTTCGGGGGCGCGGGCTTCTTCGGCTTGTCCTTGCTCGGGGACGCACTCGGCTTCTCGGCCACGTAGTCCCCGAGCTCGGCCGGGGCCGATTCGGGGTTCAGGACCGTGTCGGAGCCTTCCGCGGCCAGGGCCTTGGCGTTGTCACGGGGCCCTTCGTCCCTGCCGCTTCCGGTCAGCAGCAGCGGGATCGCCACCAGGGCGGCGCCGAGGATCGCGGCACCCGCCAGGACCGGCTTGCGGGGCCGTGAGCTGTCCGCGCCGGTTCCGGCTTTGACGCCGGGAGGCGCGGTGGCGGCCGCCGCCACGGCGATCGGGTCGGGCGACGCGGGGGCCCTGGTGGCGGCTGAAGGAGAGGGAGAGATGGTGGCCGGTTCCTGGAAATGCTCCAGCAAGCACTGGCCGCCGACATCCCCCCAGCTCCCGCGCCCGAGCCTCCCGCCCCCTCCGACGCCCCGGCGCTGCTTCCGCCGATCGGCCTCGCCCGTACACAGGAGCCACCCCCCGCCGTTCCCGCCAGCGCAGCCGAGTTGTTCCGCGCGCACCACGCCATCGAGCAGGCCCTCGCCGACGGCGTGGCGCTCACCCTGCTGCCCGCCCGCCACCCCGCCCACAGCACATGGATGATCTTCCGGCCCGACGGCGCACCGCTCCCCGACCTCGAACAACTGCCGGCGCCCCTTCAGCCGGTCACCCGCGACCTCGTCCTGGCCGGGCCCGGCGGCATCATGCCCCGCCGCGCCACCGTGACCGGCATGGCCGTCCCGCTCCGCCTCGCCCTCCACCTGATCCTCGAACCCCGCGAGGGAGAGCACGCCTCGGTCACCGGATGGCGCCACCCTCTGCGCCTGGCCCTGACGTGCGTGGCGCAGCAGCGCGTCCACCCCGCCCTCACCGACCAGGGCCAGGGCTGCTGGCGCATCGGCCCGATCACCGAAACCCTGCGCACCGCCGTCACCGACGTCGCCGCGCTGATGGCCCCCGAAGGACACTGCCTCCTCGTCGGCACCAACCCCATC
>NZ_JBEXSH010000074.1:0-18310 GCF_040613555.1 Streptomyces sp. NPDC006265 | reverse complement strand
TCACCGTCGAGAAGGCTCCGCTCGCGCAGGCGCTCCTCGGTGTCGGCCCACTCCCCCTCGGGCCACGCGCGGCTCATCTTGAGGAAGTCGACGGGCCGGCCCTCGCGGTCGTGGCTCAGCGGTTCGTACGTGCCGTGGTCCCAGACGATCACCGTGCCGCCGCCGTACTCGCCGCGGGGGATCACGCCCTCGAACTCCTCGTACTCCAGCGGATGGTCCTCCGTGGGCACGGCCAGTCGCTTGTCCTTCGGGTCGGCCGAGGGGCCCTTCGGGACCGACCAGGACTTCAGCACGTCGTCCACCTGCAAGCGGAAGTCGAAGTGCATCGTGCTCGCGTCGTGGATCTGCACCACGAACCGGGGCCGGTCCCCGGCGGACGCACCGCGTCCCCGGGGCTCGCCGGTCCAGTCGAAGTCGCGCTTGCCGCGGTAGTCCCGCAGCCGGTCCCGCTCAGCCACCTGCGGCTCCTTCTCGCCTCGTGGGCGCCCCGGGTACCCGTCAGAACTCCTCGTGCACCTCGGGGTCCCCGCCGACCCGCCGCCGCTCACGGTCCGCGACGGCCCGCATCTCGTCCTCGCCCAGCTCGAAGCCGAAGACGTCGAGGTTGGCGCGCTGCCGCTCGGGATTCGCCGACTTCGGGATCGGTACCGCCCCCAGCTGCGTGTGCCAGCGCAGCACGACCTGCCCCGGCGACACCCCATGCGCCTCGGCGATCCGCGCCACGGCGGGGTCCTCCAGCAGGGGCGTGCCCCGGCCCAGCGGGCTCCAGCTCTCGGTGACGATGCCCTTGCCCGCGTGGAAGGCGCGCAGGTCGTCCTGCGGCAGCAGGGGATGCAGCTCGATCTGGTTGACCGATGGCAGCACCCCGGTCTCCTTCTCCAGCCGCTCGATGTGCCCGGCCGTGAAGTTGGAGACGCCGATCGACCGCACGAGTCCTTCCTCACGCAGCTTGATCATGGCCTTCCAGGAGTCGACGTACCGGTCCACGCGCGGCAGTGGCCAGTGGATCAGGTACAGGTCGACGTACTCCAGGCCCAGGCGGGCCCGCGACTCCTCGAAGGACGCGAGGGTCTCCTCGTAGCCGTGGTGCCGGCCGGGGAGCTTCGTCGTCACGACGATCTCCTCGCGCGGCACCACGCCGGAGGCCACACCGCGGCCGACCCCCGTCTCGTTGCGGTAGTTCGTCGCCGTGTCGATCAGACGGTAGCCCGCCTCCAGAGCCGAGAGCACCGCCTGCTGCGCCTCGTCGTCGCCGAGCGGCCAGGTCCCCAGGCCCAGGGCGGGGAGCGTCGTCCCGTCGTTGAGCGTGTGTGTCGCGATGCTGATCACCATCGGACCTTCCCGTTGACTGTGTCGTCCCTCCAGCGTCACGGATAGGGTGAGCAATGATCAACCGGACGGGTGGGGGAGGAAGGCGGCGGACGGCATGGGCAGCGCCGAGGAGAAGCCGGCGACGGGATCGGGACGACCCACCTCGCGGGACGTCGCACGGCTCGCAGGCGTGTCGCACACCGCCGTGTCCTTCGTCTTCAACGGCCGGGCCGCCGGCAACCTCTCGCCCGCGACCCAGGAACGCATCCGGCAGGCCGCCACCCAGCTTGGCTACCGGCCCGACCCCGTCGCCCGCGGCCTGCGCCGCAGCCGTACGGCCGTGATCGGCCTGGTCACCGACGAGATCGCCTCCTCCCCGTTCGCCGGACGGCTGCTGCGCGGCGCCATGGACACGGCCTGGGCGGGCGAGCACCTGGTCCTCACCATCGACTCCGGAGGCGACCCGGACAAGGAGGACGCCGCGGTCGCCGAACTCCTCGACAACGCCGCGCCCGAGCTCAGGCCCACCGGGATCTTCGCCTACAACGACCGGGTCGCGGCGGGCGTCCTGCACGCCGCGACCCGGCTCGGCATCACCGTCCCCGGCGACCTGTCGGTGGTGGGTTACGACGACCAGGAGCACATGGCCGCCCACCTCGCGCCGCCCCTCACCACGGTCGCGCTGCCCCACCGGGAGATGGGGGAGGTCGCCGCGCGGCTGCTCCTCGACTCCCTCGCCACCGGCCGGACGCCGCCCGCCACGGTGCGGCGCCTGGCCTGCCCGGTGATCAGCCGTTCGTCGGTGGGACCAGCGCCCATCCGGTGACGGACGCGCCGGGCGTCACGCTCAACTCCCTGGTGTCGTCCGCGCGTTCGTAGACGCGCTCGGTGGCTGTGGCCCGGTCGTCCACGAACAGTTCGTACAGCGAACCGTCGACGAGGACGCGCAGGGTGAGCTCCTCGCCCGGCGGCACCGGGACGACGACCGGTGCCGCGGCCTCCTCGCGGGGCCAGCCGTCCCGGTTCAGCGTCACCGTGCCCGCGTCCGGATCCAGGGCGACCGTCAGCTCGGCGCCCGCGGCCGACCTCAGCAGACTCACCGTGGTGTGGGCGCGGGCGCTGACCGTCAGGTCGTAGGCCGCCGGCAGTACGGCCCGGCCCGGGGCGGTGACGAACGGCTCGGCGGCCCGCAGCCGGTGCAGCTCCGGCGCCGGGGACACCCGCAGCGCCCCGTCCGGATGGACGTCGACGACACGGGGAGCGGTGAGGACACCGGCCCAGTCGGCCTCGCCCTGCTCGCGGGCCTCCCACGACCAGCCCCACATCAGGGCGCGGTCCGGTTCCTGGAGCACGGCGGGGGCGTAGAAGTCACGGCCGTGGTCGAGCAGGCCGCCCGTGCGCGTGGTGAAGCGCAGGTCCGTGCCCAGACGGCCCGTGAGATAGCCCGTGGTCCACGGGTGGCCGTCCCACAGGGACACCACGAGCACCCATTCGCCGCCCCGCGCGGCGTACAACTGCGGGCACTCCCAGCCGGTCGCCCGGCCACCGAACACGGCCCGGGCGGCCGGGTCGTGGCCGTCCAGCAGCACACCCGCGAACCGCCAGTCGGTCAGGTCGTCGCAGTCGTAGAGGAGGACCGACGGGGTACCGTCCGCGTGCCCCGCGCCGACCAGCGCCCAGCGCCGCCCCTCGTGCCGGAAGACGAACGGGTCGCGGAACATCACCACGTCAAGACCCTCGGGCGGGCCCGTGACCACCGGGACGGGCCGCGGCGTCCACTCGGTCAGCGCGGGATCGTCCGGGTCCGCCGCCCGGGCCAGGCAGATCGCGCCGAGCCCGGTGTGGTTCTGGTCGACCCCGGTGTAGACGGCCGTCGGCACGCCCCCGTCGTCGACCGTGCACCCCGACCAGCAGCCCGCCTCGTCCGGGCCGCCCGGGGTGGGGGTGAGCGCGATCGGATGGTGCTCCCAGTGCGCGAGGTCGGCGCTGGAGGCATGGCCCCAGTGGACGTTGGCGTGCACCGGGGCGTCCGGGTTGTGCTGGTAGAAGAGGTGGTGGCGGCCGCGCCAGCGGAAGGGGCCGTTGGGGTCGTTCATCCAGTTGGCGGGCGGGCGGACCCGGAAACGCGGGGCGTGGGGGTCGTGCGGGGGAGCGGCGAGGCTCAACGGTTGACTCCTGCGGACGTGATGCCCTCACGCAGAGGGCGCTGGCCGACGACGAACACGGCGACGGCGGGGATCATGGAGAGGACGACACCGGCGAGCACCACGGAGATGGAACCGGTGCCGAGGTTGCCCTGGAGGGAGACCAGCCCCAGCGGCAACGTGTAGTTCTGGCCCGACGTCTCGAGGATCAGCGGGCGGAAGAACTCGTTCCAGTGGTAGTTGAAGGCCAGGACTCCGACGATCGCGAGGCCGGGTGCTGCCAGCGGGGCGTACACCGACCGGAAGGTCCGCCAGGGCCCGGCCCCGTCCAGCATCGCCGCCTCGCCCAGGTCCTTGGGCATGCCGAGGAAGTACTGGCGCATCAGGAATGTGCCGAACGCGGTCGGGAAGGCCGGGATGATCAGTCCGAGCAGGGTGTCGGTCAGACTCATCGACTTCAGCACCAGGAACACCGGCACGATGGTGACCTGCAACGGCACCATCATCGTCGCCAGCACCAGACCGAACAGCGGCTTCTTGAAGGGGAACTCCAGCCGGGCGAAGGCGTATCCGGCCAGACCCGCCGTGATCATCTGGCCGACGGCGATCAACGCCGTGACCAGCGTGGAGTTCAGCGCCAGCAGCCAGACGTCGATCTGGTCGAAGACCCCGCGGTAGGCCTCGGTGGAGGGGTTCGACGGGATGAGCTGCGGCGGGAGGTCGAACGCCTCGGCGGGGATGCGCAGCGAGGTGGACACCGTCCACACCACCGGGCCGAGGGTGAGCAGCGCGCACACGGCCAGGCCGGCGATCCGCGCCCACGGCGCGAGACCGTGCCGCACACGGCTGTAGGAGAGGGTTGCTTGGCTCATGGGAGGACTCACCCGGCTCACTGGTAGTGGACGAAACGCCGGCTGAGCCGGAACTGGAGGGCGGTGACCGCCATGATCAGCACGAACAGCAGCACACCCACCGCGGACGCCTCGCCGAAGCGCAGCTGCTCGAACGCCGTCTCGTAGATGACCATCACGACCGTGCGGGTGGAGTCGCCGGGACCGCCGTTGGTGAGGACGTACGGCTGCTCGAAGACCTGGAGGGCGTTGATGATGCCGACGACGGAGGCGACCAGCAGCGTCGGCGAGAGCAGCGGCAGCGTGACGGTCAGGTGCTTGCGCAGGCCCGTCGCGCCGTCGAGGGCCGCGGCCTCGTGGATCTCCTTCGGGATGTTGTTCAGCCCGCCGACGAACAGCAGGAACGAGAAGCCGAACTGCTGCCAGACGTAGACCAGGACCACCGTCGCCATCGCCGCGTTCTCCGACGTCAGCCACGGCACCGGCGCGATCCCGACGAAGCCGAGCAGCCAGTTGATCACCCCGAAGTCCTGGTTGAACAGGTACTTCATCACCACCGAGATCGACGCGGCGGACAGCACCAGCGGGAAGAAGAACGCTGAGCGGAACACCGACCGCAACCACACCGGCATCCGCCCGCTGAGCGTCAGCGCGAGGGCCAGCGCGACGAACAGTTGCAGCGCCACCGCGAACACCATGAAGAGCAGGGTGTTGCGGAAGGAGACCAGCACGGTCTCGTCGCCGAACACCTCCCCGTAGTTGGAGAGCCCGGCGTAGGACGGCGAGTCGATGACGTTCCAGTGGAACAGGCTCAGGATCACCGAGCCGACGATGGGCACGACCGTGAAGACCACGATGCCGACGATCGTCGGGGCCAGGAACAGCGTGGCCAGCAGCCGGGTGCCGCGGTCACGGGCCGAGGGGCCCTTCGGGGCCGGGGCCGGCGGGACCGGGGGGCGCTCGGCACGCGCGGGCGGTATCTGGGTGTTCGTCATACGTCACGCTCCATGGCCTTCTCCAGATCGCCCTGCATCCGGCGCAGCGCGGGACGCACCGAACGCGCGGAGGCCAGGGCCGTGCCGGTGTGCTTCAGCAGCACCTCCTCGACCTCGGCGACCTGCGGCGGCGCCGGGATCGGCCCCGTGTCGGGGAACCGGTCGAGGGTGTCGTAGAAGACCGGCCAGTGGGCCGGGCCGGTCCTCGCGTAGCGGCCGGCGGTCAGCAGCGAGCGGCGGGCCGGGGTCGTCTGGTTCGTGGCGAACAGCCGCTCCAGGGTGTCCTTGCGGGCGGCGTACTTGATGAACTCCCACGCCTCGTCCTGCATCTTCGACGTGCGCAGCAGCGCGTAGCCCGCGGCGCCGTACTGCATGCGCTGGGTGCGCCAGCGCGGGAAGTACTGCACGTCGAACCCGTCCCGCTCCATGCCGGCCAGGTGCAGTCCGCCCGCCCAGAAGCCGCCCGCCGGGGTGACGCCGACCCGGCCGGTGGAGAACACGCCGATGAGGTTCTGGCCGTTGCCGCCCTCGGGGCGGGTGCACAGGCCGTCCTGGATCAGGGAGGCGAGATAGTCGTAGACCTCCTCCACCCGGTCGTGCGTGGCCTGCGGCGCCGTCCAGCGGAAGCCACCGCCGCGGCCCTTGCGCTGTCCGGGCGGATAGAAGCCGTCCCACAGCCAGTCGCCGCCGGGTGCCTTGGACTCGGTGAGCAGGTTGGTGTCGTTCGCGAACAGCCAGGGCACCACGCCGCCCCAGAGCCGGTTGGTCCAGAAGTACGGCGTGAAGCGGGAGCCGCTCGACTTCTTCATGCCCCGCAGCAGTGCCGTGAAGTCGTCACGGGTCCAGTCGGCCGGCGGGAAATCCGCGCCCGCCCGGCGCAGTACCTGGCGGTTGAAGTACATGTCGGCCGCGTTGAACTCCACCGGCAGCTGGTGGAGGCTGCCCTCGTACATCATCGACTCCACCAGCGAGGGGTGGACGTCGCTGAAGTACTCCTTCAATTCGGCCGCGTCCCGCTTCACCCACTTGTCCAGGGCCACCCCGAGCCGCTGCGCGAACAACTGCACGCCCTCGGTGGCGACGTAGACGAGGTCGGGGGCGGTGCCCGCGGCGACCTGGGTGAGGATCTTCGCGAAGAAGTCCGACCAGTCGACGGCCTGGACGGCGCTGATCCGGAGCTTGATGTCGGGGTGCTGCTCTGCGAAGCCGTCCTGGAGCGTGCGGATGGCCTCCGGTCCGTAGGCGGGGCCCAGCGTGGCGACGACGAGGGAGCCGTCGTCCCGGCCGGGGATGTCGGCTCCGGTGAGCCGGTCCCAGCTCGCGGCGGTGCCGGCCAGGGCGGCGGCTCCCGCGCCATAGGCGCCGTACCGCAGCAGTGTGCGGCGGGTGAGGTGCGAGTTGGTCATCGTGTGTGGGCCTAACTCGTGTTAGCCGTGGATTGATGCCCCAGATGATGTGAGTGCGGAACGGGCCTGTCAAGGCATGCGAGCACTTGACCTTTAACGAGTTAGGTCCGAAAGTCCTGATCCCATGAGCCGCAGTTTCCGAGGAGAGGGACGAGGTGTGTGATGGGCAGGATCACCAGGAGAGCGCTGCTCGCCGGTTCGGCCGTGAGCGCGGCCGGTGCGCTGCTGCCGGCCGCGGTACCGGCCGCGGCCCGGACGGCCCGGGCGAGCTACCGCGCCGGGTACCACTTCACCGTCCCCGAGCAGTGGAAGAACGACCCGCAGAGGCCTGTCTGGATCGACGGCAGTTACCACTACTACTACCTGCACAACGCCGACTACCTCGCCGGTGAGATCGGCACGGCCTGGCGCCTGGCCACCAGCACCGACCTGGTCTCCTTCACCGACCGGGGCATCGCCGTGCCCAAGGACACCACGTCCAACGGCGACGTCTGGTCGGGTTCGGCGGTGGTGGACACGCACGACACGGCCGGCTTCGGGGTGGGGGCGGTCGTCGTGCTGGCCACGATGTCACCGCACGACGGCCCCGCCGACCAGGCGCAGTACCTGTACTACTCCACCGACGGCGGTCGCACCTTCACCCCGCACGGCACCGGCCCGGTGCTGCCCAATCCCGGCGTGCGTGACTTCCGCGACCCGAAGGTGATCCGCGACGAGGAGCACCACCGGTGGGTGATGACCCTCGCCGAGAACGACAAGGTGGGCTTCTACCACTCCGCCGACCTCAAGTCCTGGACGTACGTGAGCGGGTTCGTCAAGGGCGGTATCGGCGTGCTGGAGTGCCCCGACCTGTTCCGGGTCCGCGCCGGGGACGGCACGGTGAAGTGGGTGCTCGGGGTGAGCGCCAACGGCAAGGGCGCCGGGCTGCCCAACACGTACGCGTACTGGACGGGTTCCTTCGACGGCAGTGCCTTCACCGCCGACGCGACCGATCCCCAGTGGCTCGACTACGGCTGGGACTGGTACGGCGCTGTCACCTTCGACAAGCACGGCACCGACGGCACCCTCGACGAGAGCGGCCGCTACGCGATCGGCTGGCTGAACAACTGGGACTACGCCCACATCACGCCCACGATCGACGGCGACGGTTTCAACGGCACCGACTCGATCGTCCGCGAGATCACACTGAAGCGCGGGAGTGACGGCACGTACTTCCTGGCGTCCCGGCCGGTCACCGCGCTCGACCGGTACGTCTCCCGCACGGTGACGCTGGGCGATCTGGAGGTCGAGGGCACGCGCCTGCTCGACTACCGGGGCACCGCCTACGAGCTGATCTGCGAGATCACCTGGGACCAGCTCACGGGTGCGGGGGTGCAACTGCGGCGCTCCCCGGACGGCGTCCGGCACATCGACGCGGGTGTCCACCGCGACTACGCCTACCTCAACCGCCGCCCCACCGTGTCGCCCGACATGACGGGCCGATGGCAGGAGAGCCACAGCCCGTTCGACCCGGCCCGGCGGGCGGTGCGGTTGCGCATCCTGGTCGACCGCACTTCCGTGGAGATGTTCGTGGACGACGGCCGGTACGTGCACTCGTCGGCGGCCTTTCCATACCTGGTCGACACGGGGCTCGCGCTGTTCACGGTGGACGGGAAGGCGGTGTTCCGGAACACCGTGATCCGCGAGTTCAAGGTGTAGGGCGGACGTTCCCGCGCAGCAGTGCCCCGGTCTGCTCGAAGCCGCGGTCCCGCACGACGGGCCGGGAACCCTCCACCGCCTCGACCCGGTCGTCGATCGCTTCGTGAGAGGTGCGCACGGCGCCGATCAGCTCCTCGACGAGCCTTGGTGTGCCCTCGCCGGGGTTCGCCCTGAGCCGGTCGAGCGTCACCTCCCGGTAGCGCATGCCCAGTTGCCACCACAACCGCATGAGGCAGCGGCACTCCTGCTGGCCGCGATCGTCGGCGAGCCGGTCGTGGATCACCCGCGGACACACCCGCGCTGCTCCTTGTCGCGAAAGGCCGCCGGCAGGTCCGGCAAGGTCATGGAGCCCGACGCTTCCGACGGAGGCCCGCCCGGCTCGACCGGTATTCCTTCTCGCCCCGACCGTCTCGCCGAGGCATGGTCGCCCTCGGTGGAGATCGCTGTCACGATCTTCGGGAAGGCCTGACCACGCCCCACGACCAGCGGAGCGCTCATGACGACGGACAGCGGGATGACGGACGAGGCGGCGCTGAAGGCCGGGTTGGAGGTGAAACCGGTCGCCGGGTACATCGGGGCCGAGATCAGCGGGGTCGATCTGGCCGGTGATCTCGACGACGCCGTGGTCGCCGAGATCAGGGCGGCGGTGCTGCGGTGGAAGGTGGTGTTCTTCCGGGGGCAGCGGCTGGACCACGCCGGGCACGTGGCGTTCGCGCGCCGGTTCGGCGAGATCGTGGAGCTGCCCCGGCGTGGCAAGGCCTCGCCCCCGGACTTCCCCGAGATCGAGACGACGGCCGACCGGTTGGAGCTGGGCGGGCGGTTCGGCATGGAGCACGACGAGTGGCTGCGGCGCCGTCGGCACACGCTGCTGCGCGGCTGGCACTGCGACCACGGCGCTCGCGTCGACCCGCCCGCCGCGACGATCCTGCGCGCCGAGACCGTACCGCCGTACGGCGGCGACACCACCTGGTCGAACCTGGCGGCGGCGTACGCCGGACTCTCCGCGCCGCTGCGGCAGTTCGTCGACGGACTGCGGGCCGAACACCGGCTCGGCGTCGGCTACCAGCCCCGTCCCGGCGACGACGCCTACGTCCGCCACCTGCTCGACCGTCAGGTCGCCTCCCTGCACCCTCTGGTGCGCGTCCACCCGGAGACGGGGGAGCGGATCCTGTACGTCAACGGCTACTACCTCGAGCAGATCGCCGGCCTCTCCCGGCCCGAGAGCGCCGCGATCCTGGAGATGCTGCTGGAGCAGGCGGTACGTCCCGAGTACACGGTCCGCTTCCGCTGGGAGCCGGGCAGCGTGGCGTTCTGGGACAACCGCGCCACCATGCATCTGGCCCCCGGCGACACCGCCCACCTCGACCATCCGCGGATCATGCACCGGGTGATGCTCGCGGGGGACGTGCCCGTCGGGGTGGACGGCGCGCAGTCGGAGCCGATCACTGGGACCGGCCCGGGCCACTGGTGACCTGACGGGGCGGTCTACGTGCCCGGTTGCCAGCCCAGAGCCGGGCCCGGCTGCACGGCCTGTTGCTCGGGGGCGGAGCGCACCTTGCGTGCCTCGGCCAGGTGTTGCCCCGCGTCCGGGTGCGGCCGGTGCCACAGCAGCGAGCGCAGCCAGGCCCGGGTGAGCGCGCGCGGCCGGGGTTCGGGCGGCAGGGGCGGGGCGTCGTCGCAGAAGACGCGCATGAAGCCGCCGAGGTCCTCGTACCAGTCGTGATGGTATCGCGTAGATCGGCGCCCGGTAGTCCTGGTACGGGCGGAAGAACTTGGTGTCGTAGTCGTCCGCGCTGCCCACCGGGTAGATCACGTCACTGGCCAGCACGGCGAACCGGGAGTCCTGACCGGTCTTCAGAAAGCCCGGCACGACCGCGTACTGCGGGTCGTCGCCCTCGCCGGTGTCACCGATCACCAGGAACGAGAACCGGTCCGGGTCGTCGCGCCGCATCACCTTGTCGGCCGGTGCGCCGGAGGCCGCCCGCTGCGCCACCCACCGGCTGCGCGTCCGGCCGGTCGGGTCCCCGAACCAGGAGGCCAGCACGCCGTTGCGGGCGACCCACAGCATCTTCGGGTCCCACCAGGAGATCTTCTCGACCTTCGGCGGCATCAGCCGCCGGTACGCGCCCGGTTCGCCGGCCCCCCAGCCGGCGCCTTCGGCGGTATCGCGTGAGGAGTCAGACACCGGTGCACCGTAACAATCGGTCTATGCGCCGTCCGCAGGCGGGCCGCTCACCGCTTGTGCGTCGGTGAGGCCGACGCGCGCCACGAAGGGCGGTGCCCGGCTGTCGAGTTGGCGGCCGTGGCGTCCGGCCGGGGTGCCGGCGACCGCTCGCCCAGCACCAGCAGCGGATCGAACATCACCACGACCCCGGCCAGCAGCAGGAAGACCACCGGCCCCAGCAGCATCGGAAGCAGCAGGGACGTGGGGGAGTCGCCCGCCCATGTCCCGCCGGTCGAGTCGTGCACATGGACGCTGACGGCGGCCATGCCCGTGTAGTGCATCCCGGACACCGCCACGCCCATCACCAGGCTCGCCCCGAGGCTCGTCAGGAAGCCGCGGATGGTGACGGCCGACCACAGCGCGGCGGTCGCGGCGCCGACGGCGATCAGCACGGACAGCGCGACACCGACCGGGTCGTAACCGACCTCGCCGTTCAGCCGCATCGCCGCCATGCCCAGGTAGTGCATGCCCGCCACGCCGAGTCCGGTGATCGCACCGGCGACCGCCAGCGTGACGCCGCCCGTGCCGCGGTGGCCGACGATGAACACGCCGACGCCCACCACGGCGACGGCCACGACGAGACTGAGCACCGTCGTGGCCGCGTCGTACCGGACCCGGGTCTCCTCCACATGGAAGCCGATCATGGCGATGAAGTGCATCGTCCAGATGCCGCATCCGATGGAGGCGGCGCCTAACGCCAGCCAGCCCGCTTTCCACGACTGCGTGTTGAGCAGCGAGCGCACGACGCATCGCAGCCCCAGCGCCCCTCCCAGACAAGCCATCAGATAGGCCGCCACCGGGGTCAACGCACCGTAGCGGAACCCGTCGATCGTGCCGTCCATGAGCCAACTCCCCCCGAGTCATGGCTGGTTCTCAGCAAGGTCTACGCGCAGGGATCGCGAGAGAGCAAGCCCTTACCGTCGGTAGGCCGTCAACTTCCGGTCCAGGGGAGTCGATTGGGGTCAGAATGTGCGCTTCAGCAGGTCGAGCAGCGCCGACCAGTGCCGCTCGTCGCCCTCCTGGTGGTACGACGCGGTGTCGGCCTGCGTGAAGCCGTGGGGCGCGCCCGTGTACACCTCGCACCGGTGGCGGACGCCGGCGGACGTCAGGGCCTCCTCCAGTCGCTGGATCTGCTCCTCGGACAGGGAGGGGTCCTGGTCGGCGTGGCCGAAGTACAGCTCGGCGGTGACCTTGCCGGCCACCAGGTGAGGGCTGTCGGGGGTGTCCGTGGCAAGCCGCCCGCCGTGGAATCCGGCCGCGGCGGCGACCTGATCCGGGTAGGTGCCGGCGGTGAGCAGCGAGAGGCGGGCGCCCATGCAGTAGCCGGTCAGCGCGACCGGGCCGTCGGCCACGGCCGGGTGCCCGTCCAGCCAGCTCAGACAGGCGCCGGCGTCCCGCATCGCCAGGCCGGGCGTCAGGGCCTGCATGACCGGGACGATGCGCTCGAATATCTCCGGGCGCGCCCCCGGGTCGATGAACTCGGGCAGGTCGAACAGCGGGGCGCGACCGTGCCGGTAGAACACGTTCGGCACCAGGACCGTGTAGCCCTCGGCGGCCAGTCGGTCGGCCATGGACCGCAGCTGCGGGCGCAGGCCGAAGGCGTCCATGAAGACCAGGACGGCCGGGTGGGCGCCCCCGTCGTCGGGGTGGGCCAGATACGCGTCGGCGGTGCCGTCCGCGGTGGGGATGTCGACGGCGGTTCCCTGTACGGCGGTCATGGCTGGGCTGCCTCTCTGCGGGGGTGGGGTCAGGAACCCGTCCGCGTGCGTGACCGGGCGGATCAAGGTCATCGTGGCACGCCCGTTCCGGGGTCATTTCGCCCACCCCCGGCATGTGGTTGAACCG
Source organism: Streptomyces sp. NPDC006265 (assembly GCF_040613555.1). NCBI lineage: Bacteria > Bacillati > Actinomycetota > Actinomycetes > Kitasatosporales > Streptomycetaceae > Streptomyces > Streptomyces sp. NPDC006265. Next base: position 5,836 of record NZ_JBEXSH010000074.1, on the reverse strand, counting down.
TGAACGACCCTTGGTTCCCGCTTTACCGCCTACTCGAACCGGGAGGCGTCGCCCGCGCCGTGCCGCACGATCTCGGCCTCCCCGCCGGAGAAGTCGACGACCGTCGTCGGCTCGGTGCCGCAGTCACCGGAGTCGACCACCCCGTCCAGCACATGGTCGAGGAGGTCCTTGATCTCCCAGCCCTGCGTCATCGGCTCCTCCTCGCCGGGCAGCAGCAGGGTGCTGGACAGCAGCGGCTCACCGAGCTCCGCGAGCAGGGCCTGGGTGACGACGTGGTCGGGGATGCGCACGCCGACCGTCTTCTTCTTGGGGTGCTGCAGCATGCGCGGCACCTCCTTCGTCGCGGGCAGGATGAACGTGTAGCTGCCGGGCGTCGACGCCTTGATCGCGCGGAACACGTCGTTGTCGATCCGCACGAACTGGCCGAGCTGCGCGAAGTCCTGGCACACCAGGGTGAAGTGGTGCCGGTCGTCCAGCTTGCGGATCGTACGGATCCGGTCGATGCCGTCACGGCTGCCGAGACGGCAGCCCAGTGCGTAGCAGGAGTCCGTGGGGTAGGCGACAAGAGCGTCGGCACGGATGCTGTCGGCGATCTGGCCGATGGTGCGGGGCTGGGGGTTGTCGGGGTGCACGTCGTAGTACTTCGCCATCCGTCGAGCTTATGCCGCCGGTGCGGGTCCCCGGTGCAGGGGGCCGGGCCGGGGACGCGGGCCCCCGCGGTTCGGCCGGGGGAGAGCCCCAGGGGCGTGAGGTAACGTCCCCGACCGGTGCGCCGGAGGCGGCGCGAGGAGCGAGGGAAAGGCCGAGGTGACAGGCCGAGAGGACGGGAACCGGCAGCGGGAGCCGCAGGCCGGCACGGATCCGGCATGGGCGGAGGAACTGCTCGAGCACCTGCGCCCGGCAGGGCGCGATGTCCGCAGGGTCGTCGCCTGGCTCGCCGGCACCGTGGGTGCGACCGTGGCCCTGCAGGACGCCGCCGGGAACCTCGTCGCCGGAAGCCGGCTCCCCCTGGACGAGGACCTGGTCACGGACATCACCGCCGGCCGGCTCGCCTCCGCGGCCTGGGAGAGCCGGGAGCGCCACCTGCGCCTGGTCAGGGTGGAGCACCCGTCCCACACCTGCGTGCTGGCCGTCGCCCGGCAGGACCCCTTCGACCGGCGGGCCTCCGAGGTCGTCACGCACACCGCCCAGGTGATCGAGCTGCTGCTGACGGCGGGCGAGTCGACCGCGGCCGGGCACCGGCTGCGCCGGGCCACCGCCGATCTGCGCCTGGCGATCCTGCAACTGCTGATGGTCGAGGACACCATCGCCGCCCGCCGCGTCGCCGCCGGACTCTGGCCCGGCCTGCTCGACGCAGACACGGCGTGCGTGTACGTCGTGGAGTCCGCTCCCGGCCTGCGCGACCGCATCGCCGAGGAGTGCCTGGACAGCACCCGGGAGGACGCCCTGGTCGTGCGCTGCCCGGCCATGGACGGGCATGTGATCGTCGTCAGCCCCCGGGAGGCCACGGGCGACGCGCTGCGTTCCCTGGTGGGGCGGCACCCGGACCTCTTCCTCGGCGGCAGCGTCCGGCAGAGCCTCGCCCGGACCGCCACGGCCTACGGGCAGGCCGTCAGCGCCCTGGCCGTCGCCCACTTCCGGCCCGACAAGACGGCCGTCTACGCCGAGCGCACCCACCCCGAGCGCCTCATGGACCCGGTGGCGCTGCGCGGCTGGACGTCCCGGGTGCTGCGCCCGCTCGACACCCTGCCGCACCACACCCGCGCCGAACTCCTCGCCACCAACCGGCTCGGCCTGGAGTTCACCGCCGTCAACGCCGCCAAGGTCCTCGGAGTCAGCCGCAACACCGTCCGCGCCCGAATGGAACGCGTCGAGAACCTGCTCGGCACCGACTTCGCCGACCTCACGGTCCGGGCGGTCGTCCACCTGGCGCTCAACACCCAGATCGGACTGACCGACGCCCGGTTCGACGACGGCACCGGCGACCCGGGGCTGCGGCTCGCCGACCTGCTGTCCGGCCCCGGCGTCCGCACCTGGGCGCAGGACCTGCTGGGCCGGCTGGACGCCGACGCGAGGAATCCGCGCCGGACGCTGCGCACCTGGATCGCCGTCGGCGGAAACGCCGAGCGGGCCGCGCAAGCCCTGGGTGTGCACGCCCAGACCGTGCGCGAACACGTCCGCAGTGCCGAACCCGTCCTGGAGCGCCAACTGCTCGCCGCGGGCACCGACCTTTACGAGGTCGTGCTGGCGCACCTGGCCGTGGGCGACCTCGACGTGCCGGACTTCCGGCGTTCCGCCTGAGCCGGAATTTGCCTCCTGGACAACCGGTCGACCTGGTTCGGGCGGGACGAAACCGGACCATCCGGACTCGGCTGTGCACGGGTGAGTCCTGCTGAGCGTGTAGCGGGCATCGACACGGTTCACAAGCCCTCGGCCATGGACGTAAGTTCAACTACCGCGGGGGCACGACCGGAACGGGGGACCGGTCGCGCTCCCGCGCGCTGCCCTGCGAAGCGGCCTGCCCCCGGTGGCGTCAGCCCCGCAGCCGCACCGGGATCTCCTGCCAGCCGAACGCGATGAACGACGGCACCTGCCGCAGGCCCCCCTCCTCCTCGGCCAGGCGCAGGCCGGGGAACCGGTCGAACAGAGCGGGCAGCGCGGTGAGTGCCTCCAGCCGGGCCAGCGGTGCCCCGATGCAGCGGTGGACGCCGATCCCGAACGACAGATGGTCGTCGGCGGCGCGCCCGGCATCGAAGCGGTCGGCGTCCGGCCCGTAGTGCTCGGGGTCGAGTCCCGCGGCGGCGTACGTCGTGATGATGGCGTCGCCGGCCGGGATCGTGACATCCGAGACGGTGAGGTCGGTGACGGCGAACCGCAGCGGCAGCGAAGCGATCGACGGGTGGGCGCGCAGCGTCTCGTCCACGACAGCGTCCCAGCCGATCTCACCGGCGCGCACGGCCGCCAGCTGTTCGGGGCGGCGCAGCAGGGCCACGACCGCGTTGCCGATGAGGTTCACGGTGGTCTCGAACCCGGCGCCGATGACCAGCAGCAGCGTGTACAGCAGTTCCTCGTCGCTCAGCCGGTCGCCGTCCTCGTCGCGGACCGAGATCAGCTCGGTCGTGATGTCGTCCCCGGGGTGCTCGGCCCGGTGGGCGATCAGCGCGGGCAGCACCGTTCCGATCTGCCGCTGCACGGACGCCGCGTGCTCCGGGCTCGTGTCGGTGGTGTCCATGATGGCCGCGATGAGCCGGGCGGTGTCCTCCCGCAACGCGTCCGGCACGCCCATCAGTTCACAGATCATCCGCATCGGCAGCGGATGGGCGAGCCCCTCCTTGACGTCCACGACCTCGCCGTCGGCGGCCTCCAGCGCGGCCAGCAGCTCCGCTGTGATCGCCTCCACCCGGGGCCGCATCGCCTCGGTGCGCCGGTGCGTGAAGCTGGGTGCGACGAGCTTGCGCAGCCGGGTGTGGTCCGGGCCGTAGGTGGAGAGCATGTTGACCACGCCGACCCAGCCGAGGATCCAGCCCCAGGAGGGGTGTTCGCCGATCTCGGGCCACAGCCGCCAGTGCAGCCGCGGGTCCTTGCTGACCCGCGGATCGAGGATGAGCTCCTTGAGCGTGTCGTAGCGCGTGGGCGCCCAGGCGGGGATGCCGCCGGGCAGCTCACGGGCACGATCGGGCCGAGGGCGCGCAGCCGGGCGCTCTCGGCGGCGATGTCGGCGCCGAACGGGTCCAGAGCGATGCGGTCGGTCACGGTCACGGTCGTCCTCCTGGCTGGTCGGGGGTGCGGGGGCTGAAACGGACGGGCAGCGCCGTCAGCGAGCGGTGGAACGGACCGGGCCGCCACGTCAGGCGCTCGCGGGGCAGCACGGGTTCGAGGTCGGGCAGCCACTGGGTGAGCCGTTCGATCGCCTCGGTGGCGATGAGCAGCGTGTGCTGCTTGACCGGACAGGCGTGCGGGCCCGCCGACCAGGACAGGTGCGAGGCGTCCGACGGGTGGCGGTCCGCGCCGCGCTCCCGCTCGGCGGCCTGGGCGAGCGCACCGTAGGAGATCACCACCGGCACCGCGGCCCTGATCCACACGCCGTGGAAGGTGAGGGGCGTACGGGCGTAGTGGATGCCGTAGTTGGCGAGCGGCGTCTCGTGGTGCAGGACCTCCAGCACCGCGTCCGTCACGGGGCGGGCGCCACTGGTCAGCGTCGAGTAGTAGGCCGGGTTGCCGAGGATCCGGGACAGCGCGTTGGACACCAGGTTGGCCGTCGGCTCGTGCCCCGCGCCGAGGGTGAGGAACACCTGCCAGGTGACCTCCTGGGGGGTCAGCCCCGCGGGATGGTCCAGCAGCCAGCTCGGCAGGTCGTCGCCCCGCCGCTCGCTCTTGGCGGCGATCAGCTCCAGCACGTACCCGCCGAACTCGGCCTCGCCCTGGGCGGCCTGGGCGCCGCCCTCGATGAGCTTGCCCAGGGCGGCGTCGAGCCGGTCGCTCGCGCTGTCCGGCAGCCCGAACAGGCTGTTGAACACTAGCGCCATCAGCGGCCGGGTGAAGTCGCCCACCAGGTCGGCCTCGCCGCGCGGCCCGATCCGGCTCACCAGCAGGTGCACCGCCCTGTGCACCCGGTCCCGCAGATCGTGCGGTTCCACCAGGTCGAAGGCGTCGATCAGCGAGGTGCGGTAGCGCAGGTGGGCGCCGCCGTCCGCGAACAGGGTGTTGGGCCGCCAGCGCATCATGCCGAGGACCGGCGAGTCGTCGGGGACGGTCGCCTCCCACGGCCGGGGATCGTGCGAGAACGTCTCCGTGTCGTGCAGCAACTCCAGCGCCGCCCGCCGGTCGGTGACGACGTACGCCGGGACACCGGGGGCGAGTTCCGCCCAGCCGACGGGGCCGTGGGCGCGCAGGGCGGCGTAGTAGGGATGCGGGTCGCGGGCGAAACCCTCCTCCCAGAGGCGCACGGGCGCCGCGAGGGAGAAGGCCTGCTCGGCGGGGGACGGATGGGTCACCGGGGCTCCGGGGGGTGGTGGTCGATCAGGTGCTGCACCAGCGCGAGCAGGGCGTCGATGGAGGAGTTCGCCTCCCGCGCGTCGCACGTCACCATCGGGGTCGTGGGCTCCAGGTCGAGGGCGGCGCGCAACTGCGCGGGCGTGTGGTGGCCGGGCGCGTCCGGGAAGGTGTTGAAGGCGACCGCGTACGGCAGCCCGGTCTCCTCCACCAGCCCCAGCACGTCGAACGAGGCGTCGATGCGGCGGGCGTCCACCAGGACGAGCGCGCCGAGCGCCCCGTAGGCGATGTCGTTCCACAACGACCGGAACCGCTCCTGGCCGGGCGTGCCGAAGAGGTACAGCACGACGCCGCCCGGCAGGCTGATCCGGCCGAAGTCGATGGCGACCGTGGTGGTCGACTTGTCCCGTACGCCGGCGAGGTCGTCGACCTGTGCGGACGCCTCGGTGAGCTGCTCCTCCGTGTGCAGGGGGCGGATCTCCGAGACGGACCGGATCAGGGTGGTCTTACCCACCCCGAACGGCCCGGTGACCAGGATTTTCACCAAGTCCTGGGCGGTGTCGGGGAGGTGGATGTCCGCAGCGCCGGGAAGGTCGTCAACGGTGCTTGAGGTCGCGGAGGCCATCGGCCACTCTCTTCAGCAGGTCGGGGTCGAAACGCCGGGCGGGCGGGATGGGCGCGCGGGCCAGGACCAGGCCGCGGTCGAGGAGGTCGGCGGCCAGCACCAGCACCGCGGAGACCGGCAGCCGCAGCAGGGCCGCGGCCTCCAGCACCGTCAGCGACCCGTACTCCAGCTCCTCCAGCAGGGCCGCTTGGGCGGCGGGCAGGTCGGCGGGGGCCGGCC
>NZ_JBEXSH010000073.1:0-18312 GCF_040613555.1 Streptomyces sp. NPDC006265 | reverse complement strand
TCGGCCGGTGCGGCGTGTGGGGGTGCCCCCTGCTCGAGCGGAGTCGAGAGCGTGGGGGAGCGTGCCGGGCGTCGTGACGGGGCGAACGTTGCCTGCCGCGGCAACTAGCACGCCCGGCCGAGCCGCGCCGCGCCGACCTGCCGTGGCCGCGTCGCCCTGCGCCGACCTGCCGGAGGCATCGCCCGCCGATCTGCCGCCCGCACGGTCGCGACCGATCCGGCGAGGCCGTCGGGGCTCAGCCGTCGACCCGTACCCACACCGGAGCGTGGTCCGAGCCGGGTTCGTCCCGGCGCTTCGAGGGGTCCGGGCCGACCGACGGCAGGCCGGGCGGGCCCTCGCCGGGCAGGCCCGTGCCCGCCTGCGTCGCCCGGTGCACCAGGCGGTGGCTCAGCAGCACGTGGTCGATCAGCTCGCGCCGCCCGGAGTTCACCCGGGACCAGCGCTGCCCGGGCGGGATCAGCGGGGCCACGTCCCACAGCCGCGTCGCATCGCCCCGGTCGGGCCGGTCATAGCCCGGGGTGCCGATCTCCGAGCCGGGCGGGCCGAGCAGGATCTGCGTGGTTGCCGCCTGCACCTCGTCGTTCAGGTCGCCCAGGACGGCGACGTCCCGCGCCCGCCCGTCGCCGGCCAGCAGTTCGTCCGCGAGCGCACGCAGCGCCGTCGCCTCGGCCGTCCGGCGGTACAGGGCGTAGGCGCCGTAACGGGCCCGTTCGCCCTCGTCGCGCGGCTGGAACCGGCCGTCCGGATACGACAGCAGCTTCGACTTCAGATGACAGACCGCCACCCGCAGCGGCCCGTCCACGCCCTCGACCTCAACGGCCAGGACGCCCCGCCCCGCCTGTCCCGCCGTCAGCCCCGAATCGTCCGCCTGGACAGGGCGCAGCTCCGCCGGGAACGCCCGCGTGTCGGCCACCACCGTCATGGGCGTACGGCTCAGGAACCCGACCCGTATGCCCCGGCTGTCCGCATGCTCCGACAGGGCGACGTGCCAGTCGTCGTCGAGCATCCCGGCCAGGTCCTTCAGGGCCTCCGGGTCCCCCACCTCCTGCACGCCGAGCAGGGTCGGATCGAGTTCGGTGATCGCGGCGGCGAGCGCGGCGAGCTTCGCCCCGTACCCGGCCTCGTCGTGCGGGCCGTACGGGCCGCCGGGCCGGTAGAGATTCTCCAGGTTCCAGGTGCCGATGAGCATGCCGGGCTCCTTTCAGAAGCCGACAGTCGGGGTGGTGAGGCCAGGGTGCGCGCCCGGCCCGCCCCGCGACAGAGCCGTGACGGGAAGTGCGGTTCGGCTCATGCCGTCCTACGACGCCGTCGTACGTTGGCGTGATGACGCCTTCTGCCGCGGACAGTCCCGTCGACCTCATCATCAGCGCATGTACCGTCCTCGTGCACGACGATCAAGAGCGGATCGGGTTCGCGGAGGACGCCGCGATCGTCGTACGGGGCGGGATCGTCGAGGCCGTCACGACCACTGCGGAAGCCGCGGAGCTGTCCGCCGCCGAGCGGATCGACGCCCGCGGTCAGGTGGCCCTGCCCGGCCTGATCAACTGTCACACGCACGCGCCGATGGTCGCGCTGCGCGGCCTCGCCGAAGACCTTCCCACCGAGGAGTGGTTCAACGACGTCGTCTGGCCCGTCGAGTCCAACCTCACGGAACGGGACGTCGAGCTGGGGGCGCGGCTCGCCTGCGCCGAGATGATCCGCGCGGGCGTCACCTGTTTCGCCGACCACTACTTCGCCATGGACGCGGTGGCGCGGGTGGTCGCGGACTGCGGCATGCGGGCGCTGCTCGGGGCGGCCTTCTTCTCCTCGCAGGGCCCCGAAGGCCTGGAGCGGTCACTGGAGTTCGCGCTGCGGCACCGCGGAGCGGCCGACGGCCGGATCACCACCGCGCTCGCGCCGCACGCCCCCTACACGGTCGACGACACCGACCTCGCCGGCACCGCCGAGCTCGCCCGCACGCACGGCCTGCCCGTGCACCTGCACGCCGCCGAGAACCGCGACCAGACCGAGACCAGCCTCGCCCGCCACGGCGTCACCCCGATCGAGGTCCTGGAACGCACCACCCTCCTCCACACGGACCTGCTCCTCGCCCACGGCACCGGCATCGTCGACAGCGACCTCCCCCTCCTGGAGCGGGCCGACGGCCGCACGGCCGTCGCCACCGCGCCCCGCGGCTACCTCAAGTTCGCCTGGCCCGACACCACACCGGTCCGCGCCCTGCGCGACATCGGCGTCGACGTCGGACTCGCCACCGACGGCGCCGCCTCCAACAACAGCCTCGATGTGTGGGAGTCCATGGCCCTCACCTCGCTGGTCCAGAAGTCCGCCGAGGGCGATCCCCGCCGGCTGACCTCCCGCCAGGCCCTGCACCACGCCACCCTGCAGAGCGCGCGCGCCGTCGGCCTCGGTGACAGCGCCGGCAGCATCGCGCCCGGCCGGCGCGCCGACATCGTCCTGGTCGACCTCACCGGGCCGCACACCCGGCCCGTCCACGACCTCGCCGCCACCCTCGTGCACAGCGCCCGCTCCGCCGACATCCGCACCACGATCGTCGAAGGACGGATCCTGATGCGCGACCGGGAACTGCTGACGATCGACGTGCCGGAGGTGGCCCGGGAACTGGAGGAGCGCCTACCCGCGCTCGTCGACCGCCGCCATGGCCGCCGCATCCAGCAGTACGACACCTGACGGCACACGAAGACGTTCCGGAAATTCTGCCGGGCAGCGATGAGTTCCGCGTCTCCCGACGGTCACCACCTCGGACGGACCGCTGTCACAGGAGGGCCATGTCGCTTCCGGAGATCGTCTCGCGCGGCGAATGGCGCGCGGCGCGTGCAGAACTGCTGCTCAAGGAGAAAGCCGCCACCCGCGCGCGGGACGCGCTCAACGCCGAGCGGCGCGGACTTCCCATGGTGGAGGTCGACGAGGAGTACGTGTTCGAGGGCGGGGACGGCAAGGCCACCCTGCTCGACCTGTTCGAGGACCGGCGCCAGCTCGTCGTCTACCACTTCATGTTCGCCCCCGAGTGGGACGCGGGGTGCCGTAGCTGCTCCGGATTCCTGGACCAAATAGGGCATCTTGCCCATCTCCATGCCCGCGACACATCGTTCGCGGCCGTGTCCCGCGCGCCCTACCCGAAGATCCTTCCGTTCAAGGCGCGGATGGGCTGGACGCTGCCCTGGTACTCGTCGTACGGCAGCGGCTTCAACCGGGACTTCGAGGTGCCCCTCGCGCAGGAGGGTGAGCTCGTCGAGCGGACCGGCCTCAGCTGCTTCCTGCGGGACCGCGAGCGGGTCTTCCACACGTACACGACGTACGAGCGTGGCCTCGACGGTCTGGGCTCCACCGCCAGCCTGCTGGACCTCACCGCACTCGGCCGGCAGGGGGAGTGGGAGGAACCCAAGGGGCGCGCGTCGGCCTTTGGGGCGCCTGCGGGAAGTGAGCGCGTCCGGTATCACGACGAGTACGAAGGCTGATACGGAAAGTGAATCCATCCGCCAAGAGGCTGAGAGGTTGATCACACTTGGCGGTGAACGCGTGTCAACTACGTCTCAGAACCGTCACTTCGCGAGCCGTTCACCCCATCGTTGGCGTTTAACTCTACGAGTACAGCGCTACATGGAGGTGCAGGGTGAACGGGCGAACGGTGCTCGAGCGCTTTCCCGCCGGCGGGCCGCGTGGCTCCTGGCCTGCGGAGGAGTTCGCGCAGGCACGACGCAGCGAAGGCCTGCCCGCCGAGGTCGTCATGGACCTCGCCACGGACATGTTCCTGGTGATCGTCCGCAGCGGGGACGTGGCCGACGCGACCGCCTGAGGCGTGCCGTCAGCCCGCCTTCGGCGCCGGTACCTTCCTGACCGGCGCGGGCGACGGGGCGAACTGCTCCGCCTGGAGCGCGTACAGCTCGGCGTAGAGCCCGCCGGTCGCCAGCAGCTCGTCCGGCGTCCCGGACTCCACGAGCCGGCCCTGATCCAGGACGTGCACCAGATCCGCGTGCCGTACGGACGCCAGCCGGTGCGTGATCAGCACGACCGTCTGGCCGCTGTCGGCCAGGGCGCGGATCCGCTCGAAGACCTCCAGCTCGGCCCGGGCGTCCAGGGCCGCCGTCGGCTCGTCCACGATCAGGATGCGGCCCCTGCGGTACGCCGCCCGGGCGATGCCCAGCCGCTGCCACTGGCCACCCGACAGCTCGTGCCCGCCGCTGAAGTTGCGGGCGAGCAGCGTGTCCAGGCCGCGCGGCAGGTCCGCGATCACCGCCTCCGCCCCGGCCTCGGCGACCGACGCGGCCAGCCGGTCCTCGCACAGGGGCACCGAGGGACGCCCCAGGGCGACGTTCACCCGGGCCGTGAACGGCCACCGCTTGAAGTCCTGCGCCACCATCGCGATCCGCTCGGCCAGCCGGTGCCGGTCGGCCGTCGCCGCGTCCACGCCGTCCCACAGGATCCGCCCCCGCTCCGGCCGGTAGAGCCCGGCGAGCAGCTTGACCAGGGTGGTCTTGCCGGAGCCGTTCTCGCCGACCAGTGCGACGATGCGGCCGAGCGGCAGGCTCAGCGTCACGTCGTCGAGGGCGGGCCGGGCCGAGTCGCCCGGGTAGCGGAACGTGACGTTCTCGAAGCGGATCTCGCGCGGGTCCTCCGGCAGCGGCGCGCCCCCCGCCGGGATCGCCCACTGGTCCGCCTCGGTGTACAGCCGCTGCAGATCGCCGACGAAGAGCGCTTCCTCGTGCAGTGCGTTGACCTCCACCACGAGCGTGTCGAGGCTCTGCGAGCCGGTCCGGATCGCGATCACGGCCGTACCCGCCACCGACAGCGCCATCGCCCCCGCCAACAGCAGCCCGCCCAGTGTCGCGTAGGTCGCCGCCGTCGCCAGGCCCGTCCACGCCGCCGCGATCAGGCCCGTGCGGGCGGCGAGCCCGGACAGGCGGGCCTGCTCGGCCTCGGCCGTCTCGGACATCGCGCGGAAGTGCCGCAGCAGGAAGGAGCCCACCCCGTGCACCCGGATCTCGGGGGCTGCCTCGGGTTCGATCAGCAGGTTGCCGAGCAGCCGGCCCGCGCGGGCGTGCTGCACCCAGGCGTGGAAGGACTCGTAGCGCCGCCGGGCGACGGTCAGCGCGCTCCAGGCGCTCGGCAGGGTCATCGTGACCAGCAGCGGCAGCAGGGCCGGGTGCAGCACGGTCAGCACGCCCGCCGCCGCGACCAGGGAGATCATCGCGTTGATCACGCGCGTGCCGTAGGAGATCATCCGGCGTGCGGAGGCGGCGCCGTACTGCGCGGTGTCGAGCAGCTTGTGGAAGGCGTGGTCCTCGATCGCTGCCAGCTCCACGGCCGCGGCCCGCTCCAGGTACCGCTCGGTCGCCACCCGCTCCACCTTGGGCTCCAGCCGGCCGGTGGCGTAGGTGCTCGCGGCCCGCAGCAGGGCGGCGAGGAACATCACGGCGGCCACCGTGACCAGGGCGGGAACGGCTCCGCGCAGCCGGTCGTCGATCGGGCCGCCGCCCATCAGCCCGGCCAGCACGCTGTTGACGGCGAGCAGGGCCACCGCCTGCGCCGCGCCCCGGCCCGCCTCGGCGGCCAGCACGATCCGCGCGGCGCCCCGGTCGGCCTGCCGGGCGAGCTCCAGGCTGGACGCGAGCAGGGACGGGAGCCGGGTGATCATGGCGCGGAAGTTCAGCTCCAGGAACGCGTCGGCGTGCTGGTTCCAGCCCATGTCGTAGCGCAGCGGCCCGCCGAAGAGCAGCCGCTCCGACTCGGACACCTCCGGCGCGGTCCGCTTCTTCCCCACCGTCGACCGACCTCCCCGTCCCCCGCACGTGAACGAACGGCCACTATCGCGGGGCGGTCGCCCGCCTGGGCAGGGCGCAGCCCGGGGCGCCGGATGCGCGCGGGCGCACGACCTGACGGGGGGAGGTGCGGGGCGGCGCGGGGGTGTGGGGTGGTGAGGGGGTGGAGGGCTGCGCCGGAGGGTTCCGGGGTGGGGTGGTGAGGGACCGGGCGTGCGAAGGAAGGCCGTGCGGAGGCCGGTGGCGTGAGGGGCCGGCGGGTGGCGCTAGGCGCTGACCGGGCGCGACCAGGACGGGGCCGTTCCCGTCACGCGGCACAGGGCCAGGTAGAGGGGGATCGGCGGGGTGTACGGAAGCGTGCCGTCCGGGCGGTGGATCAGCTCGGGGATCTCCGGCAGGTCCGGGACGACCGCGCCGGTGACGTACCGCGCCGGGGCGGGCCATTCCAGTGCGTGGTCGGAGTCGGACGGCACCAGCCACCACCAGTGCGCGTCGTCGGCATAGACACAGCCCAGCCGGGGCAGCCGCGGCATGACCAGCGAGCCGACGCGGGCGGGGACGGCGACCGCGTCGCAGCCGAGCGGGGCGGTCATGCCGTGGGGCACGGGCAGCCGAAGGGCGGGACCAGGCGTGTGCAGTCCGCGCCGGACGCGCACCAGCGTGTCCAGGTTCAGCACGTGGCCTCCCCGCACCGGGCTCATGCGTGCCTCCGCTCTCGGTGGTGCCCCTGCGGGGGGACCTCCGGGACGCCGTGCGTGTGGCGCGCCTGATGGGTTCCGTCCCCGTCGTCCGGGTCGTCGGACGGACCCCGCTTCGGGCGGGCGCCCCAGCCCAGGTCGCTCCGCGGCCCGGCCGGACCGTCCGGGGCCTCCTGGGTGTCCGCCGTGCGGGGCAGCTCGGCCCAGACCAGCAGCCCGGGGCCGTTCTCATGGGCACCCCAGGAATGACAGAGGGCGTCGACGAGGAGCAGTCCCCTCCCGTGCTCCTCCTCGGGCCGTGTCCGGCCGGCGGCGTGGGGCTGGCCGGGGGCGCAGCCCTCGTCGCGCACGGCTATCCGCACCAGGTCGTCGCTGTCGAGCAGCTCGCACACTATGTGGGTGCTCGCCGTGTGCACGATGGCGTTGGTGACCAGCTCGGAAACCACCAGGGCCGCGCTGTCGCACGTGTCCTCGCACACCGACCAGCCCGTCAGCCGGGCCCGTGTCAGGCGTCTGGCCTGGGCGGGAGAACCCGGATGTGCGGCCAGCTCGAAACGGAACCGGCGCTCGGCAGCGGCCCCGAGGGGGGTCTCTCCCGTAGCGGCGCCAAGCCCGGGAAGGCTTGCGGCGGCGTCTGTTCCTAAGGGCGCGGACGGAATCACGCTTGCCACTATCGCCCTGCCGTGAACACTTGGCAAGTGTCACTCTGAAAATTGCAGAGTGCTGGGTGACGGTCTGGAAGGCCGTGGCACACTGCTCGCAACAGCACCCCGCGCGGCGCCAGTTGGGATCGTCGAAGATTCGTTCGAAATGTTGTTCGGATCGGTTCTTCGAAGAGGTCTTCGAATGGCGCCGCCGGGCTGTCAGCGCTTCTTTTCCGGCCGGCTCGTCAGAACTCTTCGTGGAGGTGGAGCGTGAGTGAACCGCGGTCCGCGCCGACGGTCGGTCAGGTCGTTCTCGGCCGACGCCTGTTGGACCTGAGGGAACGCGCGGGGATGAGGCGCGAGGAGGCCGCGCGCATCCTGCGCGTCGCCCCCGCCACGGTCCGGCGGATGGAGATGGCCGAGGTCGCGCTCAAAATCCCCTATCTGCAACTGCTCCTCAGGGCCTACGGAATCTCCGACGAGGAAGCCGAGGCCTTCGTCCAGCTGGCCGAGGACGCCAACAGGCCCGGCTGGTGGCAGCGTTTCCACGACATCCTGCCCGGCTGGTTCTCGATGTACGTGAGCCTCGAGGGCGCGGCCAGCGTCATCCGCAGTTACGAGCCCCATTTCGTCCCCGGGCTGCTGCAGACCGAGGACTACGCGCGCGGAGTGCTCCGGTCGGGCGCCATCGGCCAGACCCGGCCCGAGGACATCGAGCGCCATGTCGCCCTGCGGATGCAGCGCCAGGACCTGCTCACCCGGGAGGACGCGCCGCGGCTCTGGGTCGTGATGGACGAGACCGCGCTGCGGCGCCCGGCCGGTGGCCCGGAGGTGATGCGCGCCCAGATCGACAAACTGCTCGACGCCACGAAGCTGCCCAACGTGACGCTGCAGATCGCCCCGTTCGCCAATGGGCCGCACCCGGGCACGTACGGGCCGTTCGTGCTGTTCCGATTCGCCATGGCCGAACTGCCGGACATGGTCTACAGCGAGTACCTGACCGGCGCGGTCTATCTCGACGCGCGCACCGAGGTGGCGACCCACCTCGAGGTCATGGACCGCATGGCGGCGCAGGCCGCTACGGCACATCGCACGAAGGAGATCCTCCGGGATCTCCGCAAGGAGCTGTGAATGGATCGCATCAAGCCGCGCAAACACGTCTACAACGGCATGCCCGCGCGCGACTTGGGCAGCGAAGGCTGGCACAAGCCGTGGAGCGGTGGAAACGGAGGCAACTGCCTGGAGGCGATGAAACTCGCCGACGGCCGGATCGCCCTCAGGCAGTCCACCGACCCCGACGGGCCGGCACTGATCTACACCACCGACGAGATGACGGCCTTCATCGAAGGAGCCAAGGCGGGGGAGGCGGACTTCCTGCTGTCCTGACGTGATTGCCGTTGCCGTTTGCGACGCTCGACTTCCTCACGTTGTCTGCGTTCCTTACGTTGTCGCTGAATCGCTGGTGCTGAATTGACCACCCTCTGTGCCTTACGGAGAGCCTCATGACCGGGCAGGACCCCACGTCGGCCGTACAGATCGACACGACCAGACCCCATCCCGCGCGGATGTACGACTGGTACCTCGGCGGAAAGGACAACTACCCGGTCGACGAGGCGATGGGCCGGCAGATGCTCACCCTCGACCCCCGGGTGCCGGTGATGGCGCGGGTCAACCGCGCGTTCATGCACCGGACCACGCGCTGGCTGGCCGGCAGCGGCGTACGGCAGTTCCTGGACATCGGCACCGGCATCCCGACCGAGCCCAACCTCCACCAGGTCGCCCAGGAGACCGCGCCCGGCACTCGGGTCGTCTACTGCGACAACGACCCCATCGTCCTGGCGCACGCGGCGGCACTGCTGCGCGGCGCGGACGAGGGCGCGACCGAGTACCTCCAGGCCGACGTGCGCGACCCGGACGCCATCCTGGAGGGCGCGAGGAAGGTCCTGGACTTCACCCGGCCCGTCGCGCTGTCGCTCATCGCGCTGCTGCACTTCGTCTCCGACGAGGACGGCGCCCACGACCTGGTCCGCAGGCTGCTCGCCGAACTGCCCTCCGGCAGCTACCTGGTGATGACCCACGCGACGGCCGACTTCACCCCGGAGGAGTCGACGGCGGCCACCGAGAAGCTGCGCGCCGCCGGGGTCACCCTGGCCCTGCGCTCCCGCGAGGAGTTCACCCGCTTCTTCGACGGCCTCGACCTCGTCGAGCCCGGCGTCGAGGTGCCGCACCACTGGCACCCCGAGCTGGGCGAGCCCGTGCCCGGCCAGGACGACGGGGTGATCCCGGGCTACGGGGCGGTCGGGCGCAAGGCCTAGAAACTAGGCCGTGTCCGCGAAGTCC
The DNA here is from genome assembly GCF_040613555.1 of Streptomyces sp. NPDC006265. Lineage (NCBI taxonomy): Bacteria > Bacillati > Actinomycetota > Actinomycetes > Kitasatosporales > Streptomycetaceae > Streptomyces > Streptomyces sp. NPDC006265. The sequence goes on along the minus strand of NZ_JBEXSH010000073.1, from coordinate 8,853 downwards.
CGCCTGCCCCGTGACGCCTCGCACGCTCCCCCGAGCTCTCGACTCCGCTCGAGCAGGGGCCCCTCGCCGCACCGGACGAAGCCCCAGGTACGTCCGGTACGAGGGACTTCGCCCGGCACGCCGAGAGCACGCACCGGACGCCGCGGGGACCGCCCTCCGGGCGAACGACGGGACCTTGCGGACACGACCTAGGCACTTCGGGATCCTCCAGGTTCCGCTTCGGGCCGGTCACGGCGGCGGCAGTACACCGCACAGCGCCTCCAGAGCCGACCCGTAGGCGTGCTCGGAGGGGGTCGCGTACCCGACCACGAGACCGTCGCCCACCGGCATGTCCGTCTCCGGGTGCCGGAACGCGGCGAGGCCGTCGAGGGCGACGCCCTGCCAGGCGGCGGCCTTGACCGCGGACGCCTCGGTGCCGGGCGGCAGCCGGAGCACCGCGTGCAGCCCGGCCGCCACGCCGGTCACCTCGATGTGCGGCGCGTGCACGGCCAGTGCCGCGACGCTGGTCCCCGAGCCCTGCCGGGCGGTGAGCCAGCCCTCGGCGACCAGCTCCGCGTACGCGTCCGCCACCGTGTTGCGGGCGACGCCGAGGTCCGCCGCGAGCGAGCGGTACGGCGGCAGCCGGGTGCCCGGAGCGAGCCGCCCGCTGCGCACGGCCTCGCGCAGCGCCCGGATCAGCGCCGCCCGCCTGCCGCCCGTCCCGGTCAGCTCCAGATGCAGGTCGGACCCGATCCGCTCCGCCGAATTGACCCAGGAATCAGCCATGAGAATGCACCCTACAGTGGGTCTTTCCGGCTCGTAGGTTGAAGGGCATGACGACGAACACGAGCACGAAGCCCACCCATGTGACGGCGCCCCGGCTGGACTTCGGCACGTCGGCCCCGAAGACCTTCCGCGCCCTCATCGCCTTCGACTCCGCCGCCCGCGAGGGCATCGACCCGGCCCTGGTCGAGCTGATCCAGATCCGCTCCTCGCAGCTCAACCACTGCGCGTACTGCCTCCACATGCACACCAACGACGCCCGTAAGGCCGGCGAGAGCGAGGACCGGCTGCACATGGTCGCAGTGTGGCGCGAGGCCCGCCACTTCTTCACCGAGCGGGAGCAGGCGGCCCTCGCCCTCACCGACGCCATGACCCTCGTCGCCGACGCCGGCGTCCCGCACGACATCTACGCGTGCGCCGCGGCGCAGTTCGACGAGCGGGAACTGGCCCAGGTCCTCGCCCTGATCTGCACGATCAACACGTGGAACCGGGTGGCCCTGTCGACGGGGAAGGCGGCGGGGAGGGACGAACGGTGATCGTCCCTCTGGGCTGTGGTCGTCCTTTGGGGGCGTGATCGGCCTTCGGGTAGGCGGTGATCGTCCTCCGGGCAGGGCGGAGCCCTACACCGCCATGGGCCGGTCGTGCGGCCCGATCGGTGCAGGGAGCCTCGAACTGCCCGTCAGATGACGGTCGACGGCCGCCGCCACCGCCCGCCCCTCGGCGATCGCCCACACGATGAGGGACTGCCCCCGGGCCGCGTCCCCCGCGGCGAACACCCCGGGCACGTTCGTGGCGAAACCGGAGTCCCGCGCGACCGTCCCGCGGGGCTCCATCTCCAGCCCCAGCTGGTCGACGAGCCCGTCCTCCCGGTCGGGTCCGCAGAAGCCGAGGGCGAGCAGCACGAGGTCCGCCGGGAGCGTCCGCCCGGTGCCCTCCACCGGGCTGCGCCGCGCGTCCACCTCGGTCAGGTGCAGCGACCGCACATGCCCCTGCGCGTCACCGTCGAAGCGCAGCGTGGAGGCGGCGAACAGCCGTGCGTCCGCGTCGGCGACCGGGGCGGTCCGCAGGTCACGGGCCTCTTCATGGGCGGCGGACAGCCGGTAGATCCGCATCGGGTACGTCGGCCAGGGCTCGGTGTCCTCGTCGCGCACCGCGTCCGGCAGAGCGTAGATGTCCAGCTGGGTCACGGACGCGGCACCCTCCCGGACGGCCGTGCCCAGACAGTCCGCCCCGGTGTCGCCGCCGCCGACGATGACGACGTGCTTCCCGGCGGCCGACAGCGGGGAGGTCTCCAGATCGCCCTCGCGCACCCGGTTGGCCAGCGGGAGGTACTCCATCGCCTGGCGGATGCCCGTCAGCTCCCGCCCCGGCACCGGAAGTTCACGCCACGCCGTCGACCCGGTGGCGAGCACCACGGCGTCGTAGCGGGTCCGCAGCTCGTCGGCCCCGATGTCCCGCCCGACCGCCGTCGACGTCCGGAACTTCGTCCCCTCGGCCCGCATCTGCTCCAGCCGCCGCTCCAGGTGGTGCTTCTCCATCTTGAACGCGGGGATGCCGTACCGCATCAGCCCGCCGAGCCGGTCGTCCCGCTCGTACACGGCGACCGTGTGCCCGGCCCGCGTCAGCTGCTGGGCCGCGGCCAGTCCGGTGGGGCCCGAACCGATCACCGCCACCGTCTTGCCGGACAGCCGCTCCGGAGGCCTCGGCGGGGCGAAGCCCTCCTCCCAGGCCCGGTCGGCGATGGCGCACTCGACGTTCTTGATGGTGACGGCCGGCTGGTTGATCGCCAGCACACACCCCGCCTCGCACGGCGCCGGGCACAACCGGCCGGTGAACTCCGGGAAGTTGTTCGTGGCGTGCAGCCGGTCGGCGGCCGCCCGCCAGTCCTCCCTGGACACCAGGTCGTTCCACTCGGGGATCAGATTGCCCAGCGGGCAGGCGTCGTGGCAGAAGGGGATGCCGCAGTCCATGCAACGGTCGGCCTGCTTGCTGATGATCGGCAGCAGCGCCCCGGGGACATAGACCTCGTCCCAGTCCCGTGCCCGTTCCTCCACCGGCCGGCGCGGCCAGTCCTGGCGGGGCGTGGTCATGAAACCCTTGGGATCGGCCATGGCCGTCTTCCTTGCGTGCGCGTGTGACAGGCCGTGCGTCGCCGGGCGGCGCTCTTCTCAGTCGTGGTGCTGCACTCTTCTCACTGTGGTGCGGCACCCTCGCTCATGGTGCGGCATGCCCCATTCGTGGTGCGGCGTTCTTTTCGCCACGATACGTCCGCCTCCCGGCCGGTGCCTGTCGCCGCGTGGCGCGGCCGTCAGGTGAGCGCCAGTACGTACGACAGCGCCGCCCCGGCCGAGGCGGCCGTGCGGACGTGGTTCCACAGCGTCCACTCGCGCACATACGCCGGCCAGTACGCCGCCGCCTCCGGGGTGCCCGGATCCAGCTCGGCCAGCGCGTCGTTGCGCGGCACGTTCGCGACCATGGTCAGCCCGAACGACCCGAACAGATACAGCACGCTTCCCACCAGCAGCTCCACGGTCCCCTCGTCCGGCCACAGCACGAACGTCACCACGGCGATCACCGCGCACAGCACGGCCGATCCCAGGAACACGATCATGAACGGCAGGGTCACCGCGGCCACGTTGATCGCGTTCATCGAGGCCACTCCCTGCGCGGGCGGCAGCATGCCGAGGCCCCGCATCACGAAGGTCGAGAACCCACAGAACACCCCGGCCACCAGCCCGGTCCCGAGCACCCCCAGCACCGTCAGCACGAAGTACGGTCCGTCGATCATGTCCCTCTCCCGCCCGTCGAGCCGGGATCCTGCCCGGCACCCTTCCTCACCACAAGTGAATTCCCGCACGAGCACAGTGACCACGGCCGAGGGGTGCGGTGCCACAAGCAGACGTCCACGGTCCGTCGGGCGGCTCTCATCACGGCCCGTCGAAGGCCGGGGCGACGCCCGGCGGCGCTGCGTCCCGGGCTCCTCACGTCACCCCGCCGAACCGAGTCCCGCCTCGGCCCAGCCCCCCAGCACCGCCGCCACCGCCGCCGCGATCCGCCGCCGCGCCTCGTGTCTGGGCACGCCGCTCATCAGCAGCCGGTCGTACGGCGTGTCCAGATGCCGTACGGACGCCACGACCGCCGCGGTCACCGCGCTCTCGGTCAGCGCACGTCCCGCAGCGCTGCGGCCCACCCGCCCGCTGCCCCGCTCCGAGGCGTGCAGGGCGATGGCCCGCGCCCGGCCGGCCGGGCACCCGGGAAACAGGCGGCGTATCTCCGTCGCGAACGCCTGGGCCAACAGGGCGTCCTGAGCCCCCCGCCGCCGCGCGTCCCGCACCCGGCGCCGCCGTCTCGCCTCGGCATCCGCCAGACACCGCAACTCGGCCCGCGCGAGCGCCTCCTCCTCGACCAGAACGCCCTGCCGCTCGTACCGGCTCTTGCGCCGGTTGAACCGCACGACCACCGCCGACAGCGCGCTCTCCCCCCTGGATCTGCGCGTCAGCGCGGTGTCACCGCTCGGCAGGAACACCAGATGCCCGAGGTCGGCACAGTCGAGGCAGCGCGGGGCGCCGTCCTCGAGGACGAGCAGCGGCAACGGCCCTCGCCGGCACTCGGCGCAGTACCGCCGCTTGAGGGGCTGGAAGACGAGAAGTCCGGTGAGGGGCGGGAGCGTCACGCGGGGGACCATACGTGGTTCATTCCCCCTGACAGCGGCGCGAACTACGCACTTCCCTACAGACACTGGCGATCCTTCCGCTGTCCCTGGCAGGCCTCCGCGGCCGGCCCCCTCCTGCCCCGGCCTGACGCATCATGGGCCGTGTGCGACTCGAAGCGATCACCTGGGAACGGCTCGGCGACCTGCTCGCCGAACGCCTGCTCGATCTGAAGCCCGCCGACGGCAGCCCCTGGCCACGCATCGCCTTCGACGGCGCCCCGGCAGCCCGCCCGGGAGATCTCGCCCACCGGGTCTCGGAGACGCTGCGCGTACGCGGCCGCTCCTCGCTCGTCGTTGGCACGGAGGGCTTCTGGCGCCCCGCCTCCGTGCGGCTGGAGTACGGCCACCAGGACGTCGAGGCCTACTTCAGCGGCTGGTACGACACCGGCGCCCTGTGGCGCGAGGTGTTCGGTCCGCTCGAAGCCGACGGCACCGGTCGCGTCCTGCCCGACCTGTGGGACCCGGCCGCCGACCGCGCCACTCGCAGTCCCTACGTCGAACTCCCGCCCGGTGGCGTGCTGTTGCTGCACGGGCCCTTCCTCCTCAAGCACTGGTTCCCCTTCGATCTGAGCGTTCACGTCCTCCTCTCCCAGGGCGCCCTGCGCCGCCGCACACCCGAGGCCGAGCACTGGACCCTCCCGGCCTTCGAGCGCTATGCCCAGGAGTCGGACCCGGTGGCGGCGGCGGACGTCCTGGTGCGGGCCGACGACCCGCGCCATCCGGCATGGGGCGGCTGAGCCGAGCCATCCGGCGTGGGGCGGTTGACATAGCGCCATCCGGCATGGGGCGGCTGAGCCGGGGCCCGGTGTTCCGTGGTGACCGGCGAGGAGTCGGCTTCCGTGTGCGGGCATCCGGTGGTACGGCGAGAATGAAGGGCACCGGGACTCGCGGTGCGTCCCGCTCCGCGCCGGCCGTCCGGCACCGGGAGGTACTCCATGACCACCGCCGGAGACATCATGCACCGCGGCGCCCAGTGGATCCCCGCCCACGAAACCCTCGACCGCGCCGCCCAGATCATGCGTGAGCTGAACGTCGGCGCCCTGCCGATCAGTGACGAGAACGAGCGGCTCTGCGGCATCCTCACCGACCGCGACATCGTCATCGGCTGCGTCGCCATGGGCCACGACCCCGCGAGGACCACCGCGGGCGAGATGGCCAAGGGCACGCCCCGGTGGATCGACGCGGACGCCGATGTCGGCGAGGTGCTCCACGAGATGCGGGAGCACCAGATCCGCCGGCTGCCCGTGATCAAGGACAAGCGTCTCGTCGGCATGATCAGCGAAGCCGACCTGGCCCGGCATCTCGCGAAGGACCAGATCGCCTCCTGGGCGGAGAGCGTCTACGCCACGACCGCGATGCACTGACCTCGCGGGTCACTCCACCCGTGTCCCACCGGCTCCGTGCGGGTCACCGCCCGCGTCAGAGCCAGCCGCTGCGCCGGAACCCCCGGTACAACGCGAGACACGCGACGGATATCACGCCGATGACCAGGCCGTAGCCGTACCGCCAGTGCAGCTCCGGCATGTGGTCGAAGTTCATGCCGTAGACCCCGCAGACCATCGTCGGCACGGCGACGATCGCGGCCCACGCCGTGATCTTCCGCATGTCCTCGTTCTGTGCGACCGTGACCTGCGCGAGGTGCGCTTGGAGGATGGAGTTGAGCAGTTCGTCGAAGGCCGCGATCTGCTCCTTCGCCCGCAGGAGATGGTCCGAGACGTCGCGGAAGTACGCCTGTATCTCCGGGTCGACCGCCCGGATCGGCCGGGTGGCGAGATCCTCCAGCGGCCGGCTGAGCGGCACCACCGCCCGCTTCAGCTCGAGCAGTTCCCGCTTGAGCTGGTAGATGCGCCCCGGGTCGGCCCGCGCGCCGGCCTCCGAGAACACGTCGGTCTCGACCTGGTCGATGTCCGCCTGCACCGCGCCCGTGACCGTCAGGTAGCCGTCGACCACGTGGTCCGCGAGCGCGTGCAGCACCGCCGAGGGGCCCTTGGCGAGCTGGCCGGGATCGGCCTCCAACTCCTCGCGCAGCGGGCCCAGCGAGCCGTGCCGGCCGTGCCGCACCGTGATCACGAAGTCCGCGCCGACGAACACCATGATCTCGCCGGTGTTCACCACCTCGCTGGTGGCCGTCAGCTCCTCGTGCTCGACGTAGCAGACCGTCTTGAGGACCGCGAAGAGCATCTCGCCGTAGCGCTCCAGCTTGGGGCGCTGATGGGCCTCGATCGCGTCCTCGACCGCCAGCGGGTGCAGGTCGAAGAGCTCGGCGATGCCCGCGAACTCCTGGTCGGTGGGCTCGTGCAGCCCGAGCCAGACGAAGCCCTCCCGGCTCTTGCGCACCCGCTCCACGGTGTCCACCAGATCGCCGCGCTCGGACGTGCGGACGCCCTCCCGGTAGGTCACGCAGTTCACCACCGAGGAGCCCAGCGGGGACCGGGCCGGGTGACTCAGGTCGACGCGCGGGCGCCGCCGGGCCAGCCGAGCCACCTTGCGAAGGCCGCCGACCCCGCCGAGGCTCGTGACCTTCCGCAGATTCCCTGCCCTGGACATCCGGATCTCCTTGCGTGGAACCCATCGCGTCGTTCCTGTGGCTTGGCGCGTCAGTCTGCCAGGCCCGCGTGAGCTGCGGGTAAGCCTGTGGAAACGGCCCATTCCGCTTGGTTCCCGGTGGTGGACGAACCTCGGCGCCGACGCCGTGGGCCCTGCCACATCGACGCATGCCCGTGCCGGACGGTTCTCAGTGCCCACGCATCCGATGCGGTTCTCCGTGCCGGAGCGTCGACAGGTACGGATAAGTAGGACAAATGGGATGATCGTGGCATGATGCGAACCGACGGATACCTCCTGGACAACCGGCAGACCGAGGCGGCAGAGCACTTCAGCGCTTTCGCCGCTCTCTTCGACCCCACGACGTTCCGGCATCTCGAAGAGCTCGGCGTCGGATCCGGCTGGCGATGCTGGGAGGTCGGCGCCGGCACCACCGTTGTGTCCTGGCTGGCCAAGAAGGTCGGCCCGACCGGCCGCGTCGTCGCGACCGACACCGACACCGCACGGCTCGCCTCCGCCGCCCGGCCGCCCGTCGAGGTGCGGGTCCACGACCTCGGCGCAAAGGAGCCCCCGGGGGAGGGCTTCGACCTGGTGCACGCCCGCCTCGCCCTCATCCATGTCACCGACCGCGAACGGGCGTTGCGGTCCATGGTCCAGGCTCTGCGCCCCGGCGGTCGCCTCCTCGTCGAGGACGCCGACCCCGCGCTTCAGCCGCTCCTCTGCCCCGACGAGCACGGCCCCGAGCAGCAGCTCGCGAACCGGCTGCGGCACGGCTTCCGCAGACTGCTCGCCGACCGCGGGACCGACCTGCCGTGCGGCCGCACCCTGCCGCGGCAGCTCCGGGACGCCGGGCTGACCCGGGTCCAGGCCGACGCCTACTTCCCCCTCACCTCGCCGGCCTGTGCGGCCCTGGAGTCGGTCACGATCCGCCAGATCCGCGACCAGCTCGTCATCGCGGGCCTGGCCACGGACCAGGACATCGACCGGCACCTCGAGAACGTCACGTCCGGCACGCTCGATCTGACGACGGCACCGATGATCTCGGCGTGGGGGCGCAAGCAATAGCGGGTGGCCGGTAGCCGGCGGCTGGCGGCTTCAGGGCATCCGGGTCTGGATGGTCAGCCCGGCGCGGGCGGTCTGCCGCCCACTCGTTCCACCGCTCGCGCACCCGCCCGGCAGCCCTCCGCCGCGGCGTCCTCCGGCCCGGCACCCGCCAGCAGGGCGGCGAGGAACGCGCCGGTGAAGGCGTCACCGGCGCCGGTGGTGTCCCGTGGAGTCGCCGGTACGGCCGGGACACGGGCGCGCACCTTCCCCGAGCGGGCCACCAGCGCCCCCTCGTTCCCCTGCTTGACGACGACCAACGGCACCCGCCGGCTCAGCTCGGCCGCCGCCTCGGCTGCGTCCCCCAGCCCCGTCAGCAGGCCCGCCTCGCCCCGGCTGGGCAGCAGGACGTCCACACCGTCTACGAGCGTCAGGAACCGCTCCGCACCCAGCTCCGCGAGGAATCCGGCCGATGCCGGGTCCACACTCACCGGCACTCCACGCGCGCGTGCGGCTTTCAGCGCCACTGCCACCAGGTCCCGGCTCGGCTCGGAGAACAGGAGGTAACCCGACAGGTGCAGCCGTGCCACGCCGTCGAGCAGCGCGTCCGACCAGTCGGCGGGCCCGAGCCGCTGGGACGCGCCGCCGTCGGTGAGGAACGTCCGCTCCGCCGAAGCGCCCCCGTCGACCACGCAGATCACCGTGCCGGTCGGGGCGAGCGGATCGACGACGAGCTGTGGACGCACTCCCTGGGCGCCCAGTTCCCGCTCGTGCCAGGCTGCCGCGTCAGTCCC